>DASUME010000661.1:0-7815 GCA_036277895.1 Polyangiales bacterium | reverse complement strand
ATCGGCGCCAGCCCGAGCGCCCACGACGCGCCGGCCGCGATCCGGCGCGTCACGCTCGATGTCTCGCAGGCGAGCGTGCGCTACCGCGGCGGCGACCGCTGCCTGATCTTGCCCGAGAACGATCCGGAGGTGGTCGAGCGCACGCTGCACATGCTGGGCGCGAGCGGCGACGAGCTGGTGCCGTTGACGGACGAGTGGCAAGCGCACGCCAAGGATCGCGTCGAGCTCGCGGGCAAGAGCGAGCTGTGCGTGCGCGATCTGCTGCGCTACGGCGCAATCCGGCCGGTCTCGCCGCGGCTCGCGGAGGCGCTGCACGCGCGCACCCAGAGCGCCTTCCTGTTCGACGCCATCGTGCGCGGCGTGACCGAGCGCTGGGAGCTGTGGGAGCTGCTGGAGCAGCTGCGCCAGCGGGGGCACGACCCGCGTGCGTTGTTGCAGCAGCCCGAGCAGCTCGCGCGCTTGCTGCCGCCACAGCGCTTCCGCGTGTACTCGGTGTCGTCGGCGCCGGAGAGCCCGCTGCGCCGCGGCGAGAGCAACATCCAGCTCACCGTGGGGCAGCTGCGTTACCCGAGTGTGTGCGCGCAGCCCGAGCCCGCAGTCGGTGGCTGCCCGCATGCGTCGTCGATGCGCCAGGGCACCGCATCCACGTTCCTGGCGCGCGCGCACGTCACCAGGAGCGAGGTGCCATTCCGGATCCAGCACCCGGACGTGTTCCGGCTGCCCGAGCACGCGCAGACGCCGATCGTGATGTTCGCCGGCGGCTCGGGTGTGGCGCCGTTTCGCGCCTTCTTGCAGGAGCGCGCGCGCAGCGCACGGCCGGG
Organism: Polyangiales bacterium; assembly: GCA_036277895.1. Classification (GTDB taxonomy): domain Bacteria; phylum Myxococcota_A; class Polyangia; order Polyangiales; family DASUME01; genus DASUME01. The sequence continues at coordinate 6,994 of DASUME010000661.1, read as the reverse complement.
GCTGACGATGTTGTTTCTGTCGGTGCGCTCGCCGGACGACTTCCTGTACGAGGACGAGCTCTCGACGCTGGTCGCCTCCGGCCTGCTCAGCTTGCACGTGGGCTTCACGCGCACGGGCGGGCGCCTCGCACTCGGCGAGCACGGACGGCTCGCGATCGCGCCCGGGAGCACGCAGCGCATCGACGAGCTGATGCTGACGCCATGCATGCAGGCGCGGCTGTGGCAGCTCGCGCAGAGTGGGGCGGTGTTCTACGTGTGCGGGCGCAGCGGCTTCGCGGACAGCGTGATGCGCACGCTGAAGCAGATCTTCCGGCCGCACGTGCCGAGCGACGACGCCGCCGCCAAGCAGCTCTACCAGATGGTCGGCGATCACCGGCTGCTGATGGAGCTACACACCGATGCGCAGCCGCTCGACGAGGCGCCCAGGCAGTACGACGTTTCCGAGATCGCGCGCCACAACGACAGCGCGAACGGCTACTGGGTGGTGATCGATCGGGTGGTCTACGACCTGACCGAGTTCGTGGAGCTGCATCCGGGCGGACGGCGCGTGGTGCAGGCGTACGCGGGCATGGATGCCACGCACGGCTTCGCGCGTGCACACTACGGTCGCGCCGACGTCGACGCGATGCGCGAGACGTACCGCATCGGCATGGTCCGCACGCCGGTGTTCGACGACTACGTGGTGCAGGTGGAGAGCCCGCACGGAAAGGTCGCGGTCGATTGCGGCGCGGCGTACCGCGCGTTCGCGCGCGCGCTGCAGCTGGTGGTCGAGATGCAGAACGCGCTGTACGCCGATCAGTCGCTGCAGCACGTGGTGCCACACGAGCCGGCCGACGCGCTGCCGAACGTGCGCACGCGCGATCGCTACAAGCAGCTGCGCGCGATCGAGACCCACCGCCGCTTCCTCAAGAACTACTTCGAGGTGTTGGTGCAGCGCACCCTGCCCGAGCTGTGGGCGATCTCGCAGGGCCTGCTCTATCCCGAACAGCCGGCCGAGTCGTTGCCGCGCTGCCTGGACGCGATGCTGCGCTCGCCGGCCGCCGAGCAGGTGACGTCGCTCGCGCAGCACGCGTTCGATCAGTTCGAGGCCTTCCGCGAGCAGGGCGCGCTGTTCCCGCTGGTCGAGGCGTTCGAGGCGCTCGACGGCTGGTTCCTGGCGGCGATGAAGCGCGCGCTGACGCTGGCGCTGCGCGAGCTGGAGCGCCATGGCGCCGCGGTGCGTGAACGGGGCGCGCTGCGCGTTCGCCGGGCGTGCGCGCTGATGGCCGCCGTCGTGCAGCGCTACTACGGGCGTGCGCTGCAGCGAATGCCCTCGCGCGAGCCCTTGTGCCGCCACGCGCTGGCCGAGCCTGCCTCTGCCGATCCGCCGCGCACGCTGCGTCGCCTGCACACGGGCACCCACTGGGTGTTCGAGGAGGACCCGAAGCAGAAGCTGGCGGTGCTGCGCCGCACGCCCGTGCCCGCGGTCTCGCTGGAGGAGCTCTCCCCCGAGAACGAGCGTGTGCTGCGCTGCCTCGGCCCGGAGCATCGCCGCTACGGCCTGGTGGTCGACACCCGGCAAGCGCGGCTGCGCAACGACGTGTTCTTCGAGGACGCGATGGCCAAGCTACGCCGCGAGCTGGTGGGCCACTTCCAGCGCACGGCGGTGCTGCTGGAGAGCAGCATCGGCGAGCTGCAGGTGGCGCGCATCGAGCGGGACGAGCGAAGGCAGTCGATCGCCACGCGGAGCGAGAGCGCAGCCTTCAAGTTCGCGCAGGGGGCGTCTTAAGCACTGGGCGTGCGCACCAGGCGCACGATGTTCTTGATCTGCAGCTCTGTCAGCCCGAGCTGCCGGCACTGCTCCGCCTCTGCGCCCGCGGGCTCCTCACGCTTGCGCACCAGCTCCGCCAGCAGGTCCGACAACATCGCCACCTTCACCGGCCGCGACTCGGCGTGGTGCAGGTCGTGGTGCAGCGCGCAGGCCTGCACGATGTCGCTGTGCAGGTTCCACTTCTCGGCCAGCTGCGCGCCCGCGTGCGCGTGGTAGCGCTCGACCAGGTCGCGGATCACCTTCATGCCGCCGCTCGGCTGCGGCAGCGCGGCCAGGATGCGCAGCACGCGCGCCTCGCCGAGGTTGTGCAGCAGCCCGCACATGTACGCGGGCTCGTAGTTCCACTTCAGCTCGTGCGACAGCGCCTGCGCGCAGCGCGCCGCCAGCGTGGCCTGCTCCGAGTGCCGCTCCAGCAGATCGTTGTACTTCGGCAGCGCCACCGAGTTGGCGATGCCGCCGAGGATCTCACGGCCCTGGCCGAGGCCCATGCGCAACAGCGCATCGCGCACCGAGGCAATGCGGAAGCCCCGGTAATACACGGGCGAGTTGGCGACCGCGAGGAAGCGCGCGGCCGTGAACGGATCACGCTCCACCAGGCGCGCCAGCCGCGTCAGGTTCACGTCCGGACCGTTCACCATGCGCAGCGCGGCCATCGCGACCGCGGGGATCACCGGCAGCGCTGCGCTGCCCTGGTTGAGCGCCACCACCAGCTCGCCCTCGAGCGTCAGCGTGCGGGTGGTGCCCTGGCCACCCGGCTGGCGCTCGATCGCCGTGTGCGAGATGCGCTGTGCGATCACCGCGGATGCCTCTTCCTCGAAGCTGCGCCGCAGCGACGGCGCCATGATCACGCGGTTACGCCCGCGATGTTTGGCCTGGTACAGCGCCGCATCCGCGCGCTTGAGCAGCTCGCCCAGCGAGCTGTCCGGCACGTCCGGGTTGAACACCGCCACGCCGATGCTGACCGTGATCTTCTCCGGGTGGTTGGCCTGCGGGAACGTGATCTTCTCGATCCACTCGCGATGCCGCTCCGCGATCGTGGGCGCGAAGTTGGGATCACACTTGGCCAGGCAGACCACGAACTCTTCACCGCCATACCGACCCGCGATGTCGTTGCTGCGGATCGTACGCTTGAGGTGCGCACCGAGCGCACGCAGCACGTTGTCGCCGGTGTCGTGGCCGTACTTGTCGTTGATCTTCTTGAAGTGATCGACGTCGACGAACATCACCGCGAAGGTGTGGCCGCGATCGAGCTCCTCGAGCAGCGCCTCCTCCAGCGCGCCGCGGTTGAGCACCTGCGTGAGCGGGTCGACCGTGGCCTTCACGCGCAGCTTGTCGCGCTCCGAGCGCAGCTTGCGCAGCGACTCGCGGTGGCGCCGGTTGCGCAGCTGCACGGACAGGCGCGCGTACGCCTCGCCCGCGCTCACGGAGCTGCGCACCACGTCGTCGGCGCCCGCGAGCAGCGCGCGCTCGATCGCTTCCTCGTCGCCCTCCGCGACCATCATCAGCACGGGCAGCTCGTGCGCCGGGTCGACCAGGCGCAGGTCCGCGCACACCTCGAACGCCCACGCGTCTCCGGACTCCAGGCAGAGCACGAGGAGGTCCGGCTTGTGCTCCAGCACCAGCTGCGCGACGTTCGCCGGCCAGAGCGCGCGAATGGCGACGCCACCCGCACGCTCCGCGCTCGGAACGCGGCTCTCGACCGCGTCGTGATCCGTACCCACGATCAGGATGCGCGCTGACTCGTCCTGCGGCGTCTCCACGAATTCTCGCCCCAACCGCGCGAGATCCCGCGCGTTCCTCGCCCCAGTCCGCGATCTTACCGGCCTGCTCGCGCGACCCGCAAGGCTGAGGCCGTTCGCCGCAGTGTGCAGTCACGCGGGCGCGCGTCCGCCACGTCTCGCGTGCGCGAACCCGGTAGTCTCGGCCACGTCCACGCCTGCGTCCCTGTGGGCAGGTGCTGGCGTGCCTCCTGCATCGGCCACGGAGCATGAGCCCTGATGCACTCGCCCTCGAACCCCTGCGCGCGCGGCTACCCGACTTCTGGTGGAGCGAGGTCTCGCGCATCCACCAGCTGATCGGCCAGGACGCGCAGGCCGCGAGCTTCGAGGCCGAGTACTTGGAGTACGCCGCGGAGGCGCTGGCACAGGCCGAAGACGACTTGCTCGCGCACCAGCACGCCCCCGCCCTGTGGGCAGCGTCGCACCAGCTCAAGGCGACCGCACGCGCACGGCTCGACCGCCGCCGCGCGCGTGCCGCGAGCTAACTTAGTTACTGGCCGGGCGACGGGACGAGCGAGCTGCGGCCCACGTCGTCGTCGGCTGCCTCGGCCTTGGTCGCGTGCAGGTGCTCCTTGCTGTGGTCCTTGGCCAGCAGCACGTAGACGCACGGCACCACGAACAGCGTGAACAGCGTGCCGATCGACATGCCGCCCACGAGCACCACGCCGATCGAGTTGCGCGCCGCGGCGCCGGCACCCGTCACCAGCGTGAGCGGGAAGTGACCGACGACGGTCGCGATGGTGGTCATCAAGATCGGGCGTAGTCGCGTACGAGCCGCCTCGCGCACCGCGTCGAGCTTGCTCATGCCCGCTTCTTGCTGCGCGTTGGCGAACTCGACGATCAGGATGCCGTTCTTCGACACCAGACCGACCAGCGTCACCAGGCCCACCTGCGAGTAGATGTTCATGGTCGTGGTCCAGCCATCCGTGAGCGCGTAGCTCATACCCGGCGGGCCCGCGAACTTGAGGAACGTGAAGATCAGCGCGCCGAACATCGCCAGCGGCACCGAGCCCGCCAGGATGACCATCGGGTCGCGGAACGAGTTGAACTGCGCCGCCAGCACCAGGAAGATCAGCAGCAGCGCCAGGCCCATCGCGGGCAGGAACTTGCCACCTTCTTCACGCAGCTGGCGCGACTCGCCCGTGTAGTCGACCTTGTAGCCGGGCGGCAGGATCTTCGCCGACGCGGCCTCCAGCGCCTTGAGGCCCGCGTCCAGCGACTGCGGCGCCACGCCCGAGATCTTCACCGAGTTGAGCTGCTGGAAGCGGTTCAGCGAGCGCGGCTCGAGGCCGGTCTTCACCGTGGCCACGGCACCGAGCGGCATCAGCTTGTTGCCGGGGCCGGTGATGTAGATGTCCTTGATCTGATCCGCGGTCAGGCGCCCACTGCGCTCCACCTGCGGGATCACCTTGTACGCGCGTCCGTCGATGTTGAAGCGGTTGACGAAGTTGCCGCCCAGCATGGTCGCGAGGTCTGCACCCACGTTCGACAGGTTCAAGCCCATCGCGGCGACCTTGTTGCGGTCGATCTCGATGTTCGAGCGCGCCTGGTCGATCTTCAGGTCGAGGATCGGCGGGAACGCGAACTGGTTGCTCTTCAGCGCCTCCTCGGTGACCTGCTGGGCGTAGCGCAGCAGCTCTTCCGACTCGGCGGTCGAAGAGATGATGAACTCGACCGGGAACAGACCCGGGCTCGGCAGCGCCGGCGGCATGAACGCCTGCGCGCGAATGCCGGGCACCGGATAGAGCACCTGGTTCAGCTCCCCCGCGATCGCCGCCACACCGCGATCGCGCTTGTCCCACGGCTTGGCCAGGAAGCCGAAGAAGCCCTGACCGGGTGTGACCAGCTGGAAGCTGTGGTCGAACTCCTTCACCGCCTTGATCTTGGCCTGCACGTCGTTGGTGTAGGTCGTCAGCTGCTCCATGGTCGCGTTCGGCGGCAGGTCGAACACGCCGAACACGAAGCTCTGATCCTCGGCCGGCGCGAGCTCGCCCGGCGAGAACATGAACATCGGCGCCACGCACAGCGTGAGCACGATCCAGATCGCGTAGACCACGCCGCGGGTGCGCAGCACGCCGCCGAGGAAGCGATCGTAGCCGTCGCGCACCCAGTTGAACGCGCGGTCGATCACGCCGGTCAGCCAGCCGTGTTGGTGCGGCTTGAGCAGCTGCGAGGACATCATCGGCGAGAGCGTCAGCGCGACGATACCGGAGATGAACACCGCTCCGGCGAGCGTGAACGCGAACTCGCGGAACAGCGCGCCGGTGAGGCCACCCTGGAAGCCGACCGGCGCATACACCGCCGCCAGCGTGATGGTCATGGCCGTGATCGGACCGACCAGCTCGCGCGCGCCGACCAGCGCGGCCTGCTTGGGCGACTTGCCCTCGCGCATGTGGCGCTCGACGTTCTCCACCACGACGATCGCGTCATCGACGACCAGACCGACCGCGAGCACGACCGCGAGCAGCGTGAGCAGGTTGAGCGTGAAGCCGAGCAGCTGCATCAGGAACACGGCGCCGATCAGCGAGATCGGGATCGACACCAGCGGCACCAGCACCGAGCGCATCGAGCCTAGGAACATGAAGATGACGACGATGACGATCAGCACCGTCTCGAGCAGCGTGTGCACCACCTCGTCGATCGCGCTCTGGATGTAGAGCGTGGAGTCGTAGGCGACGAACGCCTCGAGGCCGCTCGGCAGCTCCTTGGTGATCGAGTCCATCTCCGCGCGCACGGACTTGATCACGTCGAGCGAGTTTGCGTTCGGCAGCACCCACACGCCCATGAAGGTCGCGGAGTTGCCGGACATGCGCACGTCTTGCTCGTAGGTGTCTGCGCCGAGCTGCACGTCGGCGATGTCCGCGAGGCGCACCAGCGAGTCGCCCGAGCGGCTGATCACCAGCTGCTTGAACTCCTCGACCGTGTGCAGGTCGGTGCTGGCGGTCAGGTTCACCTGCACCAGCTGGCCCTTGGTTTGGCCGACGGCCGCCAGGTAGTTGTTGTTGGCGAGCGCCTGGCGCACCTGCGACGGGCTCACGTTGAGCGCGGCCATGCGCTCTGGCTTCAGCCAGGCGCGCAGCGCGAACGTGCGCCCGCCGAGGATGTCCGCGCGCTGCACGCCCGGGATCGAAGACAGGCGCGGCTGCACCACCCGGATCAGGTAGTCCGTGACCTGGTTGTCCTCGAGGATGTTCGAGCCGAAGCTCAGGTACATCGCCGCGGTCTGCGCGTCCGACGGCTCCAGCGCGATCGCGGGCACCTCGGCTTCAGGCGGCAGGTCCGCGCGCACCTGGTTCACGCGCGCGCTGATGTCGGCCAGGGCGCTCGCGGCGGGGAAGTTGAGTTTCAGCCGCGCGTGGATCAGGGACAGGCCCTGCGTGGTCTCGGACTCCAGGACGTCGATGCC
>DASUME010000660.1:0-7565 GCA_036277895.1 Polyangiales bacterium | reverse complement strand
TTAAAAGCACAAAGGGGCGACCGCCATTGCGATCGCCCCTTTGGTGCGGAAGAGAGGACTCGAACCTCCACGGGTTGCCCCACCAGATCCTTAGTCTGGCGCGTATGCCAATTCCGCCACTTCTGCCTGCAACCACCGGCGAGCCGGGGGTCTCAGTTGGCCGCCACTCTAGTGGGCATCGGACATGTGTCAAGCTCGTGCCTCATGTAGGTGAGCGAACGAGTTCTTGACGGCCACCCTCATGCGGTGAGGAGATCGCACCATGTTCAAAGACCTTTTGCGCGACACCGTCGAGCGGACCGAGGGCGCCATCGGCGGCCTGATCATGGGCTTCGACGGCATCACGCTCGAGCAGTACGTGCGCCTCGGCAAGGCGCTCGACATCGAGACCGTGGGCATGGAGTGGAGCATCGTGCTGTCGCAGATCAGCAAGGCGGCCGAGCAGCTCGACGCCGGCGCGACGCAAGAAGTCGCGATCCGCGCCGAGAAGCTGACCACCGTGATCCGGCTGCTCAACGACGAGTACTTCATCGCGCTCACGCTCTCGCCCAACGCCAACACCGGCAAGGGTCGTTATCTGTTGCGTGTGGCCGCGCCGAGGCTGCTCGAAGAGCTCAGCTGAGCAACACTCGCGCGAGATGGCCAAGAACGAAGAATGGACGCGCGTCCTGGTGCTGCACGGGCCGAACCTCAACCTGCTCGGCGTGCGTGAGCCCGAGGTCTACGGTCACCTCACGCTGGAGGACATCGACCGCGACCTGAAGACGCTCGGCGGCGCCTGGGAGGCCGAGGTCGAGTCGAAGCAGTCCAACCACGAGGGCCAGCTGATCGACTGGATCCACGAGGCGCGCACCGAGGCACAGGGCCTGCTGATCAACCCGGGTGGCCTGACCCACACCTCGGTCGCGCTGCGAGACGCGATCGCAGGCGTGGCCCTGCCCTGCGTGGAAGTTCACCTGAGTAACATCCACAAGCGCGAGCCGTTCCGGCATCACTCGTACGTGTCCGGCGTGTGCGTGGGCACGATCGCCGGCTTCGGCGCCAACAGCTACGCCCTCGGCCTGCGCGCGCTGCTCGACCATCTGCGCGCCTGACCAAACGCGCCCCGGGCCGTGCGCAGCGCGCCAGCCACTTCGCTGACGGTTAATCGCGCGTAAAGAGCACGGGACCCGAGCTTTTTTTGGCGCTCTGGCGCGGGCCTCCGCGCGCGGGCCGATGCTATGGTTCGCCGCCCATGGACATCGACCTGAAGCAGCTCAAAGAACTGATGCGCTCTCTCAAGCAGTTCGAGATCAGCGAACTGGAGATCGAAAAAGACGGCGAACGCATCAAGCTCAAGCGCGGTGGTGACGGCGTCGCTGCGCCCGTGCACAGCTACAGCATCGCGCCCGCGGCCCCGTCCGCAGGCTCGCCGTCGCTGCCGCCGCCTGCCGCTGCTCCCGCGGTCGATGACGCGAACGTCCACTACATCACGTCACCCTTCGTCGGCACGTTCTACCCGTCGCCCACGCCGGGCGCGGAGCCGTTCGTCAAGGTCGGCAGCGAAGTGAAGCCCGGCCAGACGCTGTGCATCGTGGAAGCGATGAAGCTGATGAACGAGATCGAGGCGGACATCGGCGGCACCATCCTCGAGGTGCTGCGCGAGAACGGCAAGCCGGTCGAGTACGGTGACAAGCTGTTCAAAGTGAAGAAGAGCTGAGCGGCCTGACGCGATGTTCAAGAAAATCCTGATCGCGAACCGTGGCGAAATCGCCCTGCGCATCATCCGCGGCTGCCGCGAGCTGGGCATCAAGACGGTCGCCGTGCACAGCGAGGCCGACTCGGACGCGCTGCACGTGCGCTTCGCGGACGAGGCCGTGTGCATCGGCCCGCCGCCTGCGCGCGCGAGCTACTTGCACGTGCCGGCGATCATCGCCGCGGCCGAGATCAGCGGCGCCGACGCGATCCACCCGGGCTACGGCTTTTTGTCGGAGAACTCGGAGTTCGCCCGCATCACCGGCGCCTGCGGCCTGACGTTCATCGGGCCCACGCCCGAGAACATGCAGCAGTGGGGCGACAAGGTGACCGCGCGCAAGAACGCGCTGCGCCTCGGCCTGCCCCTGTTGCCCGGCACCGGCGTGCTGCGCGACGTCGACGACGCGGTCGAGCAGGCCAAGAGGGTCGGCTTCCCGGTGATGCTCAAGGCGTCCGGCGGCGGCGGGGGACGCGGCATGCAGATCCTGCGCAACGAGCAGGACGTGCGCAGCGGCTTTCCGCGCGCCACCCAGGAAGCGCTCGCCGGCTTCAAGAACGGCGACCTCTACCTCGAGCGCTACGTCGAGGAGCCGCGCCACATCGAGTTCCAGGTGCTGTGCGACGGCAAGGGCAGCGCGCTGGTGCTCGGCGAGCGCGAGTGCTCGATCCAGCGCCGCCACCAGAAGCTGCTCGAAGAAGCGCCCTCGATCGCGCTCGCGGAGCAGGTGCGCGGCGACATGACGCAGACCATCTCGCGCGCGATGAAGGACGCCGGCTACGTGTCGCTGGGCACGCTCGAATTCCTGATGGATGAAAAGGGCGAGCTCTACTTCATGGAGATGAACACCCGCATCCAGGTCGAGCACCCGGTGACCGAGATGGTGACGGGCGTCGATCTGGTGGCGGAGCAGATCCGCGTCGCCGCGGGCGAGCCGGTCTCGTTCCCCGACAAGGTCGTGCAGCCGCGCGGCCACGCGATCGAGTGTCGCATCAATGCCGAAGATCCCGACACCTTCGCACCCTGGCCCGGCCTCATCACCGAGTACCACCCGCCAGGCGGCGCGGGCGTGCGCGTGGACGACGGGGTCTACGGCGGCTACCGCGTGCCCCAGATCTACGACTCGCTGATCGCGAAGATCATCAGCCACGGCCGCACGCGCGCCGAGGCGATCGCCCGCATGCAGCGCGCCCTGTCGGAGACGATCGTCGGCGGAATCCGCACCACGATCCCGCTGCATCAGCGCATCTTGGCCAACGAAGACTTCCAGGCCGGGCGATTTTCGACGCGATTCCTGGAACGCCTGAAGCCCGCTTGAGCCGCACGCCACACCTGTTACGAGTTGGTACGGGTGTGCGTCGGCCGCTCACAACTGCTCGTCTCGGTTAGGTTTTCGAGCAAGTTACGGGCCTTGACCGCCCGTCGCGCGGCGCCCTACACTTCTCGTCCAAGGCCGCGCCATGGTTGGGTCGCTCGCGGCTAGCCAGCAGCTCGGCTCGAACCTGAAGGATCTCGTGGCGGTCAATCGCACCAAAGTCCTCGAAGCCGCGCAGAAGTTCTTGTCGAAGGGGCAGTACGACAAGGCGGTCGTCGAGTACCAGAAGCTCGTGCAGGAGGATCCGCGCGACGTCCGCACGTTGCTCAAGATCGGCGACCTGCACACGCGGCGCAGCAAGCCCAAGGACGCGATCGACGTCTACCAGAAGGTCGCGGACCTGTACGCCAAGCAGGGCTTCTTCCTGAAGGCGGTCGCGGTCTACAAGCAGATCCTGAAGCTCGAGCCGTCGCACCTGGAGTCGACGCAGAAGCTCGCCAAGATGTACGAGGAGCTCGCGCTCACCAGCGAAGCGCTCTCCACGTACGAGCTCGTCGCGGATGCGTATCTCGGCCAGGGTCAGGTGCCCAAGGCGCTCGAGACCATGGAGCGCATGATCGAGATCGACGGCCAGAACGTGGCCGTGCGCATCAAGTTCGCGGAGGCGCTCTCCAAGGCGAACAAGCCGCGCGAAGCCGCGCAGGCGTTCGCGGCCGGTGCCGGTCTGCTCAAGGAGCAGGGCCGCATGGACGACTACCTTCGCGTGGTCGAGCGCCAGCTCTATCACGACCCGGAGAACGTCGAGATCGCGCGCGAGCTCTCGGGCCTCTACCTGGAGCGCAGCGATCCGAAGCGCGCGCTGGCCAAGCTGCAGATCTGCTTCAAGGCAGACCCACGCGACGTGCAGACGCTGGAGATGTTGGCGGAGGCATTCCGTCAGCTCGGCCAGGTCGCCAAGACGGTCAGCGTGCTCAAGGAGATCGCGCGCCTGCACGGCGAGGCGGGCTCGGACGAGGGCCGCCGGCGCACGCTGCGCCGCGTGTTGGAGCTCGATCCCGCGGACGCCGAGGCCAAGCAGGCGCTCAGCGCGCCGCCGAGCGCGAGCAAGCAGCTCGACCCGCGCCCCACGGCCGCACCGCCACCGCGCCGCGCGCCCGGGCCGCCCGCGCCGCCGCCCGTCGCGGTGCGAGGTGCGCCGCCGCCGCCGCAGCCGCCGCCGGAAGAAGAAGAGCTCGACCTGGTCGAGGAGTCCGAGCCGTCGGGTGCCGACGTGATGATCGTCGACGAGTCGTCGGCGAGCGCGCGCGAGCCGCTGGAAGATCCGGTGCTGGCGCTGCTCTCGGAGGCGGACGCACGCGAGGGCGCTGGCGACTACGAAGGCGCTGTCTCGGCGCTACAGGGCGTGCTCGAGATCGACGCGAACCACGTCAGCGCGCACGAGCGCCTGAAGGACATCTACCTGGCCGCCGACCGTCGCGTCGACGCGGTCAAGGAGCTGCTCTGGCTGTCGAGCGCGTTCGAGGACCAGAGCCTCGATCGCGCGCTGCACTTCGCGGAGGCGGCGTACGAGCTGGCGCCCAAGAGCGAGGCCACGCGCCGCCGCTTGCGCGTGCTCGGTGCGCCGATCCCGGGCGAGGGCTCGGTCGCGAAGGCGCCTCCCGCGCGCGCCAGGTACGACTCGGCCGACCAAGAGCTCGACGCGATGCTTCCGCCCGTGAAGGGCGAGGACGCGCGCGTCTCGCTGCTCGACCTGCCGATCGAAGACGACTTCGGGGTGCCGCCGCCGCGCCGCGCGCCGCGCGTATCACCCGAGCAGGCCGCACTCTGGCTCGCGCAAGAGACCAGCCCGGAAGACTTCAGCAAGCGCCCATCGGTGCCGGCCGAGCTGGTGGCAGAGGGTCCGCCCTCGCGCGACTTTGCGCCCGTGGGCACGCAGGAGATCTCGCCGTCGGACGCGCCGTCCACGGTCGCGGGTCTGCCCGTCAGCGAGCCGCCGTCCGAGCTCTCGGTCGCCGAGTCTCTGCCCGCGGCCGCGGACGCGCCGCCCGACGAGCCGTCCTACCTGGGGCCGCCGCCCACGGCCACGCACGAGTACACGCTCGACAACGACAAGTTCGGCCGCAAGGCTGCAAGCGCGCCAGTCGCCGAAGCGCGCTCCAGCTTGCCCGAGAGCGGCGCGCACGCAGTGAGCTCGGCAGCGCCGCTGTCCGCCGAGATCGAAGAGGTGCTCGACGAGGCGGAGTTCTTCGCCAGCCAGGGCATGTTCGACGAAGCGCTGGAGCTGGTTCAGGAAGCGATCCTGATCTACCCGAAGAGCGCCGAGCTCAAGCAGCGCCTGCACGACTACGAGACGCGCGCAGATCAAAAAGAAGCCGAGCCGGCCGAGAGCGCGAGCGGTGACGACGACAGCTTCGACATCGCGGAGAAGCTGGCAGGCGAGCTGGTCGAGACGCCCGAAGCCGCGGCCGAAGAGATGATCGACGTCGAGTCCGTGTTCGCGCAGTTCAAGAAGGGCGTCGCGGAGCAGATCGCCCCGGACGACTCGGAGACGCACTTCGATCTGGGCATTGCCTACAAGGAGATGGGCCTGATCGACGACGCGGTTAACGAGTTCGAGCTGGCCGCACGCAGCAAGAAGCGGGCGAGCACGGCGCTGACGATGATCGGCAGCTGCCACCTGGAGCGCGGCAAGTCCGAGCTCGCGATCGAGTACTTCCAGAAGGCACTCAAGAGTGAAGGCGCAGGCATCCCCGAGGAGCTCGCGCTCAACTACGAGATCGGCAACGCGTACGATCAGACCGGCGACATCGAGCGCGCGCTGACGTCGTTCGAGATCGTGGCCGCGCGCGACCGCAACTACCGCGGCGTCAGCGGGCGCATCGATCAGCTGAAGAAGCGCGCGAAGCCTACCGCTCGCGCGCGCTGACTCAGGGCGTGGCCGCGGCGGCGAGCGAGCCCGGGTACATGGTCAGGTCGGTGTCGAAGCGATCGGCCGCGCGCTTGAGGCAGCTGACCACCTGGGCACAGTCTGCTTCGATGCAGCCTGACATCTCGTCCAGGTACTGCTTGGACAACGTCCCGACGAGATCGCTGCAGTGCATGCTCAGCTCGGGCACGAGCAGCGTGCGGTCGCAGGCGTTGAGCTTGTTCGACACGCGCGAGCAGTAGCTCTCCTGATCGGTGCTCTTCGGGAGGTCGTACAGACCGTCGTCGACGCACTGGTTGAGCTCGCAGCGCTCTCCGCTCGCGCAGATGTCTTCGCCCATCAGGCCGACTTCGCCCTGCCAGACGTTGCAGGAGAGCTTGCCGGTGCACTTGGCGCGGATCGAGAGGTAGGAGTCCGAGCGCACGCGCTGGGCGTTGCATTCGGTCACGCAGCCTGCCTGGTCCGTGGTGTTGTCACAGACCTCCAGCTTGTCGCAGTAGTCGCGGCAACTCGCGGAGGATGACAACGCGCCGTCGTCACAGGCCGACGCGAGCAAGCTGCCAAGCAAGACGATGGCAATGCCGGACTTCATGGCTTCCCCGGCTCTACCATCGGCCCGTGCGTTCCGACAACTTCGTGCGCGACGCCCCCATGGGTTGACGCGCAAAGAGCCCGCGCTACCATCCCGGCTCGTTCTCGCGCGAGCGAGGCCGCGGGCATAGCTCAGTTGGTAGAGCGTCAGCTTCCCAAGCTGAATGTCGTCGGTTCGAACCCGATTGCCCGCTCCCGGTTCAGCTCTGGCCGTTGTGACCGCTTCCGCCGCACGTCGTCGTGTGCGAGCAGGCAGCGCCGCAGAGGCCCATCGCGCGGCATGCGAACGCGAGCGGCAAAGGCAACTCGCGCGCAGCACGGCTCGCGCTCGTGACGCGAGGTGAGCCACCCCGTACCAGGGGTGCGCGCTACGTACTGCTCGGCAGTGCTCGCGCTCCGATGACTTAAGTCCGTAACGAAATGGAGACGGTCATCATCGCGTCGTCCGACCTTACCGAGCCGCAAGTGCGCGCGCGACTGCGGAGACAATACTTTCGCAAGCGCGGCCACAGGCTCAGATCACTCTGAAAAAATGCCGTACGGAAGCCGCGATTCTTCGAAACATCGTAGACCTCCCGAGCGTCTCATCAGACTCAGACAACGGACAGCGATCTGTAGTTGCGAGAGAACTGACCTCGCTGCGTCATCGTCGATTGCGGACGCGTGCACTCAGTTCTAAGGTGCCCGGCAAGCGCTTTTCAAACGGGCCGTCGCGTTGTACATGACGACGCAAAGTTCGAACGCGCAAGACGGCACCCCCGAGCCCGAGGCACGCGCGCTTCCTTGAGAGGATTCCGATGGCGGCAAAGAAGAAGAAGACGACCACCAAGCCCTACGGGAACAAGACCAAGTTCGTGCTCGGACTGGCCCGCGATCTGAGTGCCAAGCAAGTGGTCGATGAAGCCAAGAAGAACGGCATCACCATCACTGAAGCGCACGTCTACAAGATCCGCTCCACCGCCAAGACCAAGGGCAAGGTTGGAACCAAGTCCGCCAAGGGC
>DASUME010000659.1:0-14686 GCA_036277895.1 Polyangiales bacterium | reverse complement strand
CGGCGGGCGAGAGACGAGTCGTTCCCGGTGCTTGTTACGCCCGATTGCGGAGATGCGGTCGCCACTCCGGCGGCGCGGTTCATGCACGCGCAGCGCATGGTGGGCGGTGGGTCGGCATGGAGGGCGGCGAGTAGGCGCACTCAGGAGGCGCGCTCCAGCCGGAGCTCGATCCACGGTTCCCGGACGGAGCGTTTGGTCTTCATCTCCCACATGCCGGTGAGCGCGTTTCCTGACGCGTCGAACTGCCCTGCGAAGCGCACCGACGCGCCCGTGATCTTCCATTCCTTCGGCTCAGCTCGATCTCGAAGCGCTCTGACGCACCCCATCCGATTTGCAGGTATGCCTTCTCCCTGAGGCGACGCGGATGGAGCCGCGTGCGAGCTTACTGGAGGCGCTTGGACATCGTGCTGCGCGTGTGCGCCGCGTAGCCGAGGCGTTCGTAGAGCTGCTTGGCGCGCGGATTGTCGTGCTCCACCTCCATGCACAGGCGCCTCACCTGCAGCGGCGCGCAGGCGTGCTCCGCGAACGCGATCGCCAGGCTCCCGATGCCCTGGCTGCGCGCCCATGCCTCGACGTAGAGCTCGTCGAGGAAGGCATCTCGACCACCGACCTCGATGCTGTAGCCGATGGTGATCGCCAGGTAGCCCGCGCAGCGCTCGCCGACGTCGATCAGGTAGAGGTGAATCAAGGGATCCCCAGCCAGCGCGGCGTCGACCGCCGCCTGCACCTCGTCGATGGCCGCCGGCTGGTGATCCGCCTCGCGGTAGGCAGCGCACAGCGCGAGCAAGAGCGCGCGGTCATGCTCCCTGGCGCGGCGGAACACGGGCTTCGGTTGCATGGCAGGATCCTTCTCTATGCACGGAGCGGCTTGTGGAGGAAGCGCAGGAAGCGCTCAGGCGTGCGGTCCACGGCCACCAGGCGGAACGGTTCGAGAGCTCGTAGCGTTACGGACGGCTCCAGGGGGTCGCTGCTGGAACGGATCGCAGCGCTGTGGACCTCGGTTCCGGCGTAGGACTCGAAGAGGACCTGCACCGAGTGCTGCTCCGTGACCGTGGCCACCGCGAGGGCCTTGCCCAGGTCACAGGCTCTTGCGACCCGCGCGTCGAAGGCATCGACGCGCGGTCCGTGAAGCTCACCCACGAGCTCGACCGCCAAGATCGCGGGCGTGGAGGCGCCATCGGGAGTCTGTTGGACCCAGATCCACGACAGGAGCTGCACGCGCCCACGGAGCTCGAACGACCGCCGGGCGACCGCGCAGAGCGCGTCCACGTGGCCGGCACGGCCCTGGGGGCTCTGCATCGTCTCGGGCTTGAAGCCGCTCAAGGCGCGCGGCCCGGTGATGTTCGTGCTCATGGGCTCGGTGCTAGCAGAACTTCAGCGAGGCCGCGCGCGAAGCTACGGATCGTTCGTCTGCATGCCAGCTTCGGCGGCCCGACCGGCGAGGTACTCACGCAGCGCGCGCGTTCGCTCGAGGAACTGCCGTCGCTCGGCGGCGAACGGATCTTTGCCGCGCGCGCCATGCAAGAGGCTACGCGGGTCGCCGAAGTTCACCCCGCCGGTGGGGGTCGGGCCCAAGTCCGCGTCCGCCCCCGACTCACGAGTCACGGTCACCATCGGCGTCAGCGAGGGACTGCCTTTGTCGCGGAAGCGTACCCGGCCATCGGGGAGGATGGCAGCATCGAAGCCCGCTCCCGTGTAGCGATAGTCGCTGCCGCCCATCGTCTTCTGGAGCAGCTTCCAGGGGCGCAGCACGTTGAAGAGCGTGTCCTCCACCGCATCGACCACCGCGTGCTCGACGCTGCGGCCCGAGCCCTTGCTCGCGTGGAGGCCAGGCACGCGCCGCGCGTGCGCGTCGGCTTGTGCCGCGGGCGACGGCGGCGGGGCATCGGTCCGCGCCACGCCGGAGTCGCGCACGTAGATCGAGTCGACGAGCGTACGCGCCGCGGCGAGCGGGCTCAGGTCGATCGCGCGGGGCGGCGGTGCCGCCTGCTCCTCCGGCGGGTCTCTCGTAGTGTCGGCTGCGCGGGGCTGTGGAGGGAGCTCGGAAGGCGCTGACGTGGGCGCGACGTGCGCGGGCGAGCGCTCACGACGTGGCGACGGCGTCGCGGCTCGCGCCTCGGGCCTTGGGCTCGGAGCAGGTGGCGCTTCTTCGGCAGCGGGACGGTCCCGCAACGCGACCTGCAGCTCCAACCACATCGGCTCGGGCGCGGTGCGCTCGCTGGCTCGCCCGTGTCGCTGCATTCCGAAGACGATCGCGACGTGCACGATGCATGAAGCCCCCACACCCAACGCCGACCGGAACGACGCCTCTCTCATCCGCCACGTGCAACAAGCCGGTCCGTGCAATGTTCCGCGTTCACCCCGAATGCACCCCGGGCGCGTCCAAGAACGAGGCCGAGCGCCCGAAGCGCGTTATCGTCGAGCAGATGGCTCACGTCGCCAGTATGCGCTCGGCCCTGAGACAATGTCGGCTCCTGCTGGCGCTGAGCGCGCTCGTGCTGGCATCGAGCTGGCCGTCTGGTGCGCGGGCACAGGCCTGTGCCGAGGCGTTGCGCACGCTGCAAGCGCTGCAGCAACAGCTTCGTGCGGAGGTGCTCGCCGGCAACATCACGCAGGCGCTCGCCGTGGCGGCCAGGCGAAGGCTCGAGCCCCCCGCCAGCTACGACTTCGACAACGACCCCGACTGTCAGAAGTGGGCCCTGGAGGTCGCGCTGGCGCATCGCGCCAGCTGCTCTTTCGACCAAGCGCGCGAGCACCTCAAGAGCATACAGACCGAGCAGCCTCGCGCGATCGACGCCATTCGCAGTGCGCAGGAGCGACTCACGCGCGCGTCGAGCGTGCCGTTCACCTGCAAGGACAAGAAGAGTCTGTTCCTGGTCTGTGAGCCGAGCGCGGACACCGCGGCGGAGGCGTGGTGCGCACGTGCTGTCGAGCACGACGACAGGCTGCAGATTCCGCGCTCGGCGTGGTGCAAGCTGGTGGACGAGCATGGCGTCGAGGTGAGCACGGTCGGCGACGGCTACGCGCCGACCTGCCGCGAGGACGTGCTCGCGGAGGAGCGTGCACAAAGGAGCCGTGTACGCGCGGAGCGGCGCGCGAGCGTGGCCACGTCCGGAGCGGGGATCGCCGTCCTGGCCGCCATTTCGATCCCGCTCACGTTCGTTCCCATGGGCGTGGCCAAGCTCCTGCGACGGCTGGGCGCACTCGACGAGGGCAGCGTCGAACGTATGCGCCATCGCTCCTTTCGAGCCCGGCAGCGCGTGTTGCCTCTGCTCGGCGTCACGGCGCTCAGCGTAGCTGCCCTGTCCAGTCGCTACTGGTGGGCCGGTCTGCTGACGGCAGGATGCGGGGTCACCGCGGACGTCATGCTCGCGCAGCACTGGCACCATCATGACAAGACCCGGCGCAGCATCGGCATCGCCACGGCGACGCTCGGCGCGACGGCCGGCTTGCTCCTGAACCTCGAGACGCTCGGCTGGTCCGAGGCGGGTCCGCGCTACACCTTCCTGCCCACCCTGCGCATCGGCGTAGCGCAAGCCGAGCTCGGCCTGGCAGGCCGATTCTAGCGACGCGATCGAACAGAGCCGCTCGCACCGCGTCGCCTGTATTCTACTGTTCGAGGACAGTGCGTAGAGCAGCTCCAGCGGCGTTGGGTGGAAAGGGCAGGGTCGCCCTGGGGGTCGGCCTGCTCGCGGCGGCGAGCGGCTGCCAGCTGATCGGCTACGGGCTCGGCACGAACGACCGCAGGATGGATGCTGCCGAGCCTGTGGACGAGGACGGTGGACTGGACGCGGCGGAGGGCCAGGATAGCGGGATCGCGACGGAACTGGATGCGACCGCGATCCGCGACGCGGCCCTGCAGGACGCTCCGGCGGAGGCGGGCAAGGCGGACGCCAGCTGCACGCCAGCCAACGCTTGCGGCGGATGCAGCACGCTCGCAGCGGCGCTCGGCGAGAACTGCGGCGTGTGTGGGCTCGGCCGCTATTCGTGCAGCGGCTCCGAAGCGCTGGTCTGCACGGGAGGCGATGCACGACCGCAGGCCGCGGGCGGCGCGATCGTGATCGACGACTACGAGGACGGAGATAGCCTCACCAAGTCCGGCAACGGCTACACGTTCGCGTTCTCCGACCACACCGCGGGTGTCCTCGATCCTGTGGATGGAACCCACATCGTACCGTCGAACGTGGGCGCAGCCGGCACGGCGCGCTCCGCACACGTCTCGGGCCGCGGCTTCACCGACTTCGGGGCCGGACTGATCCTGTGGCCCAACACCGAGCAGTGCGCGTTCGACGCGTCTCTGCAGCGCGGCATCAAGTTCTGGGTCAAGGGCACCGGGACCCTGATCATCTCGGCCGCCACCACGCAGACCCTCGATCCGAGCTTCTGCGGCACGTCCTGCAACGACTTCCACAACGAGACGTTCACCCTGACAAGTACCTTTACGTCTTACTCACTCCCGTTCACCAGCCTCACACAGACGGGGTGGGGAACGCCGGCCAGCTTCGACCCCACCAAGCTGCTCTACTTCCAGTTCGCGTTCGGACCGAACGTCAGCTTCGACCTGTACGTCGACGAGATCAGCTTCTACTGAGGGGCTCGCCAGCGGACACCGCTGCACGATGCGCGTGGTAGATAGGTGGCCATGAAACGCATCTGCTTCTCTTGTGTCATGCTCGCCGCGCTCGCTGGCTGCGGCAAACCCGCGGCCAGCACCCCCTCCACCACGCCGAGCTCAGCCGAAGGGATCGCTGCGCCGGCTGCGTTCGATCCCGCGGCCTTGCTCGCGGCGCCCGATCGCGATCCCGAGGACGTCGCGCTCGATGCGCAGCGGCATCCGGCGGAGATGCTCCGCTTCTTCGAGATCACGCCCGGAAAACGCGTCGCCGAGATCGCTGCCTCGCGCGGCTACACGGCGGAGCTGTTGGCGCGCACGGTAGGGCCGACTGGCGAGGTCTACGCGCAGAACTCACCGGCGATCTTGGAGCGCTTTGCCCAGGCGCCGTGGACCGCGCGCCTCGCGAAGCCGGTGAACGCGCGCATCGTGCGGCTCGATCGCGAGTTCGAAGACCCGTTCCCGGCCGACGTGAAGGAGCTCGACGTGGTGCTCGACGTGCTCTTCTATCACGACACGGTCTGGCTCGGCACCGATCGCGCCCGTATGAACAAGGCCGTGTTCGCGGCACTGCGCTCGGGCGGGATCTACGGCATCGTCGATCACCACGCGAAGCCGGGCACGGGGCTCGCTGACGTGGAGACCTTGCACCGCATCGAGCGCGACGTGCTCGTCGCCGAGGTTCAGAGCGCCGGGTTCGAGCTGGTCGACGAGGCGTACTTCCTGCGCAACGAGAGCGACACGCGCGACTGGAGCGACTCGCCGCGCGTCGCGGCCGAGCGTCGCGGCACGAGCGATCGCTTCGTGCTGAAGTTCGTCAAACCTTGAGCGGCTCGAGGTCGGCCCAGGTCTGGCCGACTTCGATCCCGACCACCAGCGGAACCTCCAGCGCGAAGGCATGCGTCATCGCCTCTGCGCAAAGCGCGGCGGCCTGCGCGAGGTCGGCGCTGTCGACCTCGAACAAGATCTCATCGACCACCTCGACCAGCGGCACAGCAGACGACCTTGCCGCGCGTAGCGCGCGGTCTGCTTCGAGCAGCGCGCGGCGGGACACGTCGGCCACCGATCCCTCGTGCGTCGCGCGCCGCGCCAGGCGCTCGGCGTACGAACGCAGCTTGGAGTCGAGCGACTCCAGCCCTCCGATCGGCCAACGTCGACCCGCGATCGTGACGATGTAGCCGCGCTCCTTCGCGAGCCGCAGTTGTTCGTCCTGAAACGCGCGCACGCCTGCATAGCGGCGATCGAAGCGCGCGATGTACAGCTTGGCTTCTGCCGCGCTGATGCCCAGCTGCAGCGCCAGGGCACTCGCGCCCTGTCCGGCGAAGGTGGCGAAGTTGACGACCTTGCCGAGCTGCCGCTGCTCGTCCGTGATCGCCTCGGGCGGCTTCTCCAGCACCGCCGCCGCGGTGAGGCGATGAACATCGGCGCGCGTGCGCAGCGGCTCGACGAGCGCCGGATCTTTGCTCAGGTGCGCGAGCACGTAGAGCCCGAGCTGGCTGAAGTCCACGGACATCAGCGAGCGGCCGGGTGGCGCCACGAACGCGCGACGGATCTCCGCCATCTCCGGGGTCTTTCCCGGCACACGGCCGAGGTCCGGGTTGGTGTTGACCAGCTCGCCGGAGAACGAGCGCGCGTGGTGGATGCGTGAGTGCACGCGTCCGTCTTCGTGCACGCAGCGACGCAGCGCGATCATCCAGCTGTCTCGCAGCCGCCGAAGGCGCCGCCAGCGCAGGACGTGCGCGACGATCGGGTGCGCGTGCTCGATGCGCTCCAGTGCCTCGTTCGACGTGCTGAAGCCCGTCTTCGTGCGCAGCACCACCGGCAGCTTCAGCTCCTCGAACAGCACCTTCCCGAGCTGCGCGGAGGAGTTGATGTTGAACGAGTGGCTGGCCAGCGCCTCGATGTTGGCCTCGAGCTCACGCTCGATGGCTGCGAACGTGATCTCGGTGCGGTCGAGGTGCTGGGCGTCGATGGTCATGCCCGTGCGCTCCATGCGCACCAGCGTGTCCGCCAGC
This sequence comes from Polyangiales bacterium, assembly GCA_036277895.1. GTDB lineage: Bacteria > Myxococcota_A > Polyangia > Polyangiales > DASUME01 > DASUME01. The sequence goes on along the minus strand of DASUME010000659.1, from coordinate 8,059 downwards.
GCGAGGTACTCACGCAGCGAGCCTGCGTCGACGTCTGCTAGCGCCTGCGTGATCAACGCCGAGGTATCGGCGCGCTCGCACGCGGTCGTGGCAGCGATGCGTAGCTCGCGCCAGGCTTTGCGTTCGCCGCCGGTCCCTCGCACGCCATCGTCGTCCGCCAGCGAGCGCCCGAGCACGTGGCGCGCGACCGAGGGCAGATCATGCGGCGCCCAGCCGCTCGGCTGCGTGAGGTGCGAGGCGTAGGCCGAGTCCGCCACGACGCCCTTCAGGCGCACTCCCATGCGGCGCAGCACCACCGTGGTGGCGACGAGATCATGTCCACTCTTGGGCCTCTCGGGATCCTCGAGCCACGCGGCGAGCGTGGTCCACGCGGAGCTCTTCGCGGGCACGTACCAGCCTTCGCCTTGGCCGACAGAGAGCGCGACTCCTTCGATCGTCTCGTGCCTCGGGTCGTCGTCCTCGATCAGCGCATACAGCGCGACGGTCGCGTTGCCCAGCGCACGCAGCGCCGCCTGCAGCATTTCTGGAGACTCGGTCACGTGCGCGCGCAGCTCGGTCGTCGTGCTCTGCAGCAGCTCCACGAAGCCGAGCGCATCGAGCTGTGCGTTGAGCTCCGCGCGGTCGGGCTCCGCGTACGCGCTCAGAGGCGCGGGCAACGGCCGATCCGGAGCGAGCCGTGCGCGCGCGAGGTGTGCCGGGAGTTCGTCACGTGCGGCCTCGAGCGCCTTGCGGCTGCGCGTGTTGAGCGAGGCCAGCGAAGCGAGCGCATGCTCCACCGTGCCGTGCGCTTCGAGCAGCTGCGTGCCGCCCTTGGCGCCGATGCCTTCCACGCCAGGCACCTGATCGTCATCGCCCACGAGCGCCAGCCAGTCGCCGACCTGCGCCGCCGCGACGCCGAACCGCTTGCTCACGATCTCGGGCGTGTAGCGGGCGTCCTTGTTGGCGTCGTACCACCACACCGTGTCGGTCACGAGCTGTGCGTAGCGCTTGTCGGTTCCGACGATCACCACGTCGTCTCCGGATGCTGCGGCCGCACGCGTGTAGCTCGCCACCAGCTGCGCTTCGTGCTCGGCCTCGACCACAGGCAGACCCAGTGCGCGCAGTAGGACCGGCAGCTGCTCCAGCTGTGGCACCAACAGCTCCGCCCACTCGCGACCACGCCGATCGATGATCGCGATCGCCCGCGTGGGCACCTTCCAGCGCACCACGTGCAGGACCGCACGCGCGACCGCGAACAGCCCATTCACCGGCGCGCCCGTGCGCGACATGCGATCCGTGGGGACCACCAGGAACCCACGCGCAAGCAGGTTCGTGGCCGAGACGACCAGGGTACGCTCGCTCATGCGCTGATCATGACCGATCTCGCCCAGAGATCATCTTCGGCGCCCAGCTGAACTTTCTCCCTGACGATCGACCCGCTCGTGCCGTGTGGGGGATCGCGGCGAGTCGGGCCTGTCCACTCGCTCTGCATCCAGGAGGCACGTGTGTCGACAGATTCCCTAAAGTGCGCCGCGCTCTTCGGCGCGATATCGCTGGCCGCATGCGCGGACATTGACACGGAGCAGTCGCCCGCAGGACCCGGCAGCGTGGCGGATGACCTGGGCGAAGCGGCGGAAGCGGAGTCCGCGGTAGCCGGGCGCTTCAAGAGCTACGTCGCGCTCGGCGACAGCTACGTCTCAGGCGATGGCAACTACGACACGTGGACCTATTCGGATCCCTGCCGACGCAGCCCGAACTCTTGGCCGAACCTGCTCACGGGAGGAGGGGCCGACGGGTTTCACGTCGTGCCTACGCACGTCGCCGCGTGCTCGGGCGGCACGATCGCGGCTGTCTGGAGCAAGCAGATCCCCGATCTAAAGCTCCAGTCGCCAGACGCAAACACCTTGGTCACCGTGACGATCGGCGGCAACGATCTCGAGATCGTGAAAGAGCTGACGAACTGCATGTTCGCAGATTGCACCGGCCGAGAGAAGGAGCTTGCCACGGCGATCGAGAACCTCGAGCCCACGCTCGAGGCGCTCTTCGTGCAGATCAGGAAGGATGCAAACGGGGGCAGCGTCGTCGCGACTGGCTATCCGTTGCTCGTTGCGCCGGACGCGCACACGCAGACGTTGTGCGCGGGCTTGAAGGCACCCGAAACGGCGATGATCCGCCGCCTGATCCAGCTGACGAATCGGACGATCGCCTTGGCTGCGGAGGGTGCGCATATCGCGTCGGTCACCACCGAGATCGAGAAGATCTTCGCCGGGCACGAGGCCTGCGGTCCTGTCTCCGCGCAGCGCTGGATCAACGGAGGCAACTGGTCCGATGCGAACTGGAGCGCGGGGCATCCCAACCTCGAAGGGAACAAGGCCTTCGCCCGGGCGGTCGCGGCCGCGCTCAAGGGATTCAGCGTGCCGACCGTCAGCAACGTGGTGGATACCTCGCCCGACCCGCTCCCTGGCAACGATCCGTACGTGAATGAACCGTCGCTCGACGGCGAGGCGGGCTACGGGGGCGGCTCCGAAGAGCCGTACGGAGCGGGCGTCGAGACTCCGTATGGCGGCTCCGAGGAGCCGTACGAGGGCGACGAGCCGTACGAGGGCGACGAGCCGTACGAGGGCGCCGAGCCGTATGGCTCGGGCGAACTTTACGGGGCCGACGATCCATATGGGGAGAGCGAACCGTACGAGGAATACGGAGATCAGGATCCTTACGCTGCCGGCGAGGGGCCGTACGAGCCGTACGGCGGGCAAGACTACTGACAGACCGCCATGCACACGAACGTCGCAGCGCTGTTAAGTCTCTTGGGCGGTGCTGAGTAGCTGCCGCAGCGTGACGGGTGCGATCGACACGCCTGTCAGACGCTGGTGCGCTGCAGGCAGCCACTCGACGAGCTCGTCCGCCGTTCCGTACAGGCGAAACTCGAAGTCGCGCGGACCCAGCAAGCGGAGACCGATCACTGCGTTGCGCATTGCGCTGGCCCAAAAGCCCGTGCCGCCGACCACGATCGCGACGCACCCGAGCTCTGCATGTCGCTTTCGCAGCAGCTGCGTGAAGCCGGTGCGCGCGTCGGCGTCCGGCAGCGCGAGCTGATCGCGAATGATGTGGACGTACGAGCTTCGGCGGCCGGCCGCGCCGGGTCGGTCCATCGACGTGAGGACCACGTGCGCGGCCTGTCCGGTTGCCTGTCCCGACCAAACGCAGAGGACCACGTTCTCCCACGCAGTCACGCGCAGCACCCCGGGGCACTCGGCGACTGTCTCGTAGCCTGATCGTCGGTTCGACTGAGCTGCGCGCACGACACCAGTGTAACGTTCCCGCCCGCGCTTTTGGACGGAACAAAACGCCGTCGCTCTCGTCGCAGCGCACACAGCGGTGACGTGGTCCGAGGTGCGTCGCCAGGCAGCAGCTCAGCCCATGTCGTAGAAGAACTCTTCCTTCGCGATCTTGCCGTCCTGCAGCGTGTAGAGGGCGACCTCGTCGAGCTTCATGCGCTGGCCGCTCGCGCGGTTGGTCACGTCGTAGCGGAAGATCACCGCGAAGCGGTCCTCGCCGTGCGGGTAGGGCCCTTCCGTCACGGCGCTGTGGATCTCGTGGGCCTCCAGCCACTTCACGTTGGTGGCAAGCACAGCGGCTTTGCCACGCGTGATGCCCGAGCCGCCAGGGGGAGCCGCGGCCTCGACGCTCTCGATATCGTCCGCGTACAACGTCTCGATCGACTGGACGTTTTGTCCGGCCTTGCAGAATGCGACGAGCTTCTCTCCGACTTCTCGTGCTGACATGGCGCCATCTCCTGGAGTCCGCCAGCGAGAGCGCCGACGGTCGCCCCTATCGTCCGCGACCAGCGGCGGGGCGCAACGCACGATCACGCCGCATGACGCCAAAGCTGACATAGCGATGTCAGGACATCGCCGCGAGCGCGTGGGCGGCTACCTTGCGCGGGAGCGCGAACCAAGAGGGAGACAATGGCGAAGAACACGATCTGTCTGTGGTACGAGCGCGACGCCGAGACCGCCGCGCGGTTCTATGCGCAGACCTTTCCGGACAGCAAGCTCGGTGCCGTGCATCGCGCACCGACCGACTTCCCCGGCGGCAAGGCGGGCGACGTGCTGACGGTCGAGTTCACGGTGCTCGGCGTGTCGTGTGTCGGACTGAACGGCGGCGACGTCTTCAAGCACAGCGAGGCGTTTTCGTTTCAGATCGCAACCGAAGACCAGGCCGAGACGGACCGCTACTGGAGCGCGATCGTCGGCAACGGCGGGCAGGAGAGCGAGTGCGGGTGGTGCAAGGATCGCTGGGGCTTATCCTGGCAGATCACGCCGCGCGTGCTGACCGATGCGCTGGCCAAGGGGGGTGAGGTCGCCAAGCGCGCGTTCCAGGCGATGATGACGATGCAGAAGATCGACGTCGCCAAGATCGAAGCCGCGATCCGCGGCTAGGCGCACAGGCCGATCACGCCGTCGGCGAAGCGGGCTTGCTCTCCGCGATCGCCTTCATGGCGGCGAGGCCCTTCTCGAAGTCGCCGCCGACCATCTTCTCGATGTCGACGAAGAACGCGAACAGCTTGGCAACGAAGTCCCGCGTGCCAGTCATCGTCCAGGTCACGCGCGTGCCCTGCGCGGCCGGCTCGAACTTGAACTCACCCATGTTGGTCGCCTTGAGCGGCGAGAAGAACTGCAGCTGCAGTCCGACGCGACGGGCGGCTTGGCTGTCCTCGATGGTCATCCTTCCCGAGCCGACCTTCTTGTTGCCGATCCACGCGTAGCTGGCGCCGACGCCCGAGGCAGGTCCGTCGTACGTCACGACCATCTTCGGATCCAACTTCGCCCACGGCGACCAGCCCGGCCAGTTGTGGAAGTCGTTGACGAGTGGGAACACGTCCTGGGGCTTCGCCGAGATCAGCGTCGAGCGCTCGATGCGAAACGCGGCAGGCTGGCGTGAGACGCGCACCACGATGGTCGCGACCGCCAGCGATACTCCGATCCCGATGCCTACAATCATGCGCCCCCGAGTCTGTTGGGTACGACCTCTGCTCTTTACTCCGAACGAACACCGGCTCGCAATGCCACGTCGGCGCTAAGCTTGCGCGATGCTCGTCGCCACCCATTCAGGCCCCTTTCATTGTGATGACGTCTTCGCCGGTGCCTTGCTGCGCTGCTTTCTGGATGCCGAGCTGCGCTTCGTGCGCACGCGCGAGCTCCCGTTGATCGCCGAGGCCGAGATCGCGATCGATGTGGGCGGCCAATACGATCCTGCGCGCAGGCGCTTCGACCATCATCAGCGCGACTACGAAGGCACGCAGTCGTCTGCCGGCATGGTGCGCTCGTGGCTCGAAGCGGAGGGCCACGTGCCTGCCGCGCTCGCCACGAAGCTCCGTGTACAGTGGGTCGACTACATCGATGCGGTCGACATCGGCGCTCGCAAGCCCGACCCCGACGTGCCCTGTCTGCCCTCGGTGATCGGCAGCCTGTGCGAGCAAGCGCGCACGCCCGCCGAGTTCGATCTGCACTACGTCGAAGCCGTCCAGATGTGCACCGCCATGTTGCACGGCGTGCGCACGTCCCACCTGCGCACCGAACAAGCCCGCGAGGCCGTGGGTGCCGCCATGGCGCGGGCCGTGGCGGAGGGCACACGCATCCTGGACTTCGATCAGCACTACAAGTGGAAGCGCACCTACTTCGATCAGGGAGGTGCAGACCACCCCACCGACTTCGCGCTGCTGCCGGACGGAGATCGCTGGCAGCTGATCGCGATTCCGCCGAGCCACGAGAGCTTCGACAAGAAGCGGCCGCTGCCGGAGGCTTGGGCGGGCCTGGTGGATGATGCGTTGGCCGAGGTGGTCGGCGTGCCCGGCGCCAAGTTCTGCCACAAGAACCGCTTCATCGCGGTCTTCGCCAGCCGCGACGCGGCTCTGCGAGCAATCGAGAAGTGGGGCCTCGCGACTCGCTAAGACGGCACGGTCTGTGTATCCCTCAGCCAAGGAGGAACGATCATGGATGCAAGGCACCTCGTGTGGGTGATGTGCGCCACACTGGCGTTCGGCGCCGGTTGCCAGCGCGGCCAGAACGGACGCGGGGCCGAAGGGAGCAGCGGCGCGGAGGCGCTTGGCGAAGCGACCTGTGCGCGCGAGCCTGGCGAGCCGCCGCAGGTTGGCGAGGGCGCCGAGCAGACCGTGCAGCGACCCTGTACCTCGGGGCGGTCCGTGATGGGGGAGTCCGGCAAGCGACCCGAGGAGCTGTGAGCCGGGTTTGCGTAGGCGGAGAATGCAGAGACTCCGCCTGCGCCCACTCGTCAATCCAGCTCCGCGCGTCACGCGTGAGAGCGGACGCCGACTCATGATGGGCTTCTGCGCGGACCTGCCGACCTTGCAGGAAAGCCGCGCTCTGCTCGCGCACGTGGCCCAAGCGGCCCGTCAGCCGTCCTTCGGCATCCACCACATCGTCGCGCTGCCCTCGAGCAGCACGTACGCGAAGACCTCGCCGCTCGGGGCTGTGAGACGCGCCGTATAGCCGTCTGCGTCGTCGCTCAGCTCGCCGGGAGAGCCGACTGCGATCGGCTGGGTCGGCACGGCGCTGTTGTGAAACTGTATGGCAGTGTCGAGAATCGCGCGCCGGATGCTGTCTTCGTCTCCCTGACCCATCGGACCGCACGGTACTACACAGCACGCTGAGGGACGAGCCCGCCCTTCGCGAGCGCGCGGCGCAGCAGGCAACTCTCGGGGTTGATCGACTCGCCGCGCCGGTAGCGCCCGAGGAGCAGGCGCGAGCGCTCGGCCAGCATGCGGCGTACCTCGCGACGCATGCCCTTCACGCGCGGGATCTCCATGTTGTCGTAGCCGGTGGTGGCATGTCGCAGCCAGGCGATGGTGGCGGCCTCGGCGCGCTGCTCGATCGGGATGCGCTTGGTGCGCGCCACGGTGCCGCTGCCCACCGGCGTGGCGTGTGCGGTGATGGCCTGCGCGACGCGCTGCGCGATCTCCCCGTGCACCCGCGCAAAGGCGAGGAATCTGTGGATGCTGGCGTGGAACTCCTCCTGGTAGCTGGCCTGCTCGACGTTGCGCTTGTCGGCGGCGCGCTCGAGCTTGCGCGCGTACGACGGGTCGGCGCGCTCGACCTCGAGCTCGCTGCGGATGGCCTCGATACGCGCGGCCGGTGCGTAGAGGCCGAGCGAGAAGAGCTTGCGCCCCTTCTTCTCGTGCATGGTCCAGACGGAGCCGGCCTTCTTCACGCGGCGGGTCAGGCCCGGGTCGCCGGGCGGCAGCAGCACCCAGCCTGCGGGGATCGACAACACGGCCTCGCCACAGCGCACGGTGCCGGCCCTCGGCCCCGGGGCCACTTCTCTGTTCTGCTCGGGCATCGCCCGAACCGTTAGCACGAGCGAAAAGACGCAGCTCTCGCCCAAGCGGCGGCGTTCACGCAACCGTGAGCTCGTCCTCGATACGGGTCACGCCCGAAAGGCCTTTGCAGTGCGCGTTGACGCGTGCGCGCGCACTCTCGTCCGGCACACGGCCCGACAAGCGCAGCACACCGCTGAGCACGCGCACCTCCACGTTGGTGGCGTCGATGCTCGTGTCGGCAGCGAGCAGCGCGTTCGCGCGCTGCCGCGCACGCTCATCCGGGTGCAGGTAGGACTCGCCACGCTGCCCACTCGGCGCCAGCTCGCCCTTCACGAGGTCGACAAACCCTTTGGCCGCGTAAAATCCGAACCAAGTCATGAGACCTCCGGGTTCATGCAGCCACGAAAGACCCGCCCTGTCGAGGCGGCGCTAGCGCGTTTCGCTGCGGTGCTATGAGAGGCGCTCCGTTCCATCCGTCAGGACGCCCATGTCGCCGATTCGCGCCGATCTCACCGCCATCGCGGCCACTCTCGCCCAGATCGACAAGTGGCTGACCAAGGCCGAAGCCGCAGCCGCCACCAAGTCCTACGATCCGCTCAACTTGCTGTCTGCCCGCCTCGACGAACGCGTCGAGCTGGGCATGCGCATCCGGCTCGTCGGTCTCCTTGCCGAAGGTCATGGTGCCGAGGGTCAGGGACGAGACGGCGCATCCGCTGCGGCCGAGGGGTCGGTAGTCCATGA
>DASUME010000658.1:0-2723 GCA_036277895.1 Polyangiales bacterium | reverse complement strand
CGCTCGCGCCGATGGATGTGTTCTACACGGGCGATGCCGGGCTGAAGTCGTTGTTGATCGAGCAGCTCGCGCGTGGCGACGTGCGGCCGCAGCTGGAGCTGCCGGCGCCGCCGTGGGTGCGGGCGCTGTGGAGCGAGGGCTTTCAGCCGTTCGGGCCGCCGTTCGTGTACGACGAGCCGGCGCCGGGCACGGTGTCGTTCCCGATCTACTTCTCGCTGCTGTGCGCGCCGTTCTACGCGCTCGCGGGCCTGCGTGCTGCGTTGCTCGTGCCGTTGCTCGCATTGTGGGGCGTGTGGCTGCAGGTCTGGCGACTGTGCCGCGTGCGCGGCCTCGGCCCCTGGCAGACCAACGCGGCGCTCGCGATTGTGATCCTCGCCAGCCCGCTCACGCTGTACGGCGCGATCTTGTGGGAGCACACGCTCGGCGTGCTGCTGTTCACGTTCGCGATCGAAGCCCTGTACGCGCGCGAGCAGGCGTCGTCGCTGCAGCTCATGAAGCTGGGCGTGCTCGCGGGACTCGGCGTCGCGGTGCGCTCGGAGCTGTACGTGCCACTCGCGCTGATCACGCTCGCGATTGGCATCCCCAAGCGCGCTCTTCCGTTCGCGCTCGGCGTCGGCGCCAGCGTGCTCGCGGTGTGGGCGCTCAACCTCGCGCTCTACGGCAAGCCGCTCGGCATGCACGGCGCGCAGGTGCTCGATGCCCAGGACAGCACGCCGTTCGTCACGCGCGTGCTCGAGCGCGCGCGCTCCATGGACACGAAGTTGGTGTCGACCATGCCCGCCACCTTGCTCGCGCTCTACGTTGGCATTCGCAAGCCCGATGCCCGGCGCGCGCTCGCGGTGTTGCTGCTCTCGCTGCTCGTGATCCCGTTGATCGTACCCAACGATGGCATCCGGCAGATCGGTCCGCGCTACTACCTGTTCCTGGTGCCGCTGATCGCGCTGGTCGCCGTCGAGGATCGCGGCGCTCGCTGGCAGCCCGTCGCACTGGGTGCGCTCGTGCTGCTCGGCCTGCGCTTCGACGTGCTGCGCGCAACCAACGAGCTGGTGCGCGACTATCGAAGCGAGCGTCTGCCCGCGCTCGCGGCCCTGCGCAGCGCCCCGCAGCCCGTGCTGGTCGTCGAGCGCCAGGAGACCGCGCAAGAGCTGGCCAGCCTGTTCGCCCACAAACACATGCTACGTGCCGACGACACACATCAGCTGGCCGAGCTCAGCGATCGCCTCGCCGCACAAGGCCACCGCTCGTTCCTGCTAGTCCGCTTCCAGCGCGACCCATCCAAGATCGACGACGCGCTCACCACCCCAGCGGGACACTCCGTCTCCGTCGTCCAGGCCCGAACCCTCGGCGCCTTCGCGCTACGCGCGATGCAGACGCGCTGACCTCAGCGGTTGACGCAGAGGGCGGCTACGCGCTTGGAGGCGGCGGGGGTGGACGTGGTCTCGGTGCAGCTGCGCTGGGGCACGGTCACGTCGCGGAGGGCGGCGAGCAGATAGTGCAGGCCGATCGCGTCCGGCGCCTTGAACGTGAACTCGTACGGGATCGGCACCGCGATGCCGGTGCAGCCGGCCGGCTGCTCGCACTGGAGGGTGCTCTCGACGCCCAGGATCATCGACTGCAGGCCGAAGCCGTCGCAGTCGCTGAACGTGAGCTCGAAGCTGACCCGGACATCCTCGCCCGGCTTCACGTTCACGACCTTGTCGGCCGTGCCGTTGATCTTCATGCGCGCGAGCGTGGCCGAGTTGCTGATGGCGCCGGTCTCGAGCTGGTCGCCCTGGCAGTTCACCTCGACGACATCGCACATGTCGCCGGTGCCATTGCCGTCCTCGTCGGCCTGGTCGGGGTTGGCGTCGCTGGGACAGTTGTCGTCGGCATCGCAGAGCCCGTCGCGGTCGCCATCGGCGCAGCCTGCGTCGGGGACGTCGACGATGGTCGGACCCGCGTCCTCGGCGACCACCTGCCGGGGGTCGCTATCGCGCTCCTGGGACGTGACCTGCGAGTCCGCGGGGGCAGCGGAGGCATCCTCCACCACCGAGACTGCGCCGTCGTCGTCGACCCCCAGCGAGGGCCGCGCGCATGCCGTCGCGGAGGCGAGCCCTAGTAAGCAAAGAAGTCGGCCAAGACGCATCGCCAGGCATTATAGGCAAGTGTCGCGACCGTCGGCACATCGACGGCGTGATTCGTGGCTTGAGGATCAGAATAGTCCGCTACCACTGGCTCGACTCGCCACGGCGGACGCCCCAGCGACCGATTTGGCTAACGCGCTAACAGATCCGCGACGCGCTCGGCCACGGCGACGAGGGTCTGCGCGCAAGGCTCACATCCAGCGCCGCAGCAGCTGGGCCACTGCTCGCGCGGCATGCGGAGCAGCGGCCGCACCATGTCCCGGTAGTACTCCTGCAGTCCGATCTCGTCGCTCGCCTGCGCCAGCGCCTCGTTCAACTCCATGGCCGAGGGTCTAAGTCTTGACCCAGCTGCCCGCAACACGAGATAGACCGCACGTGGACATCGAACCGGAGCTGCCGCGCTGGCGGGTGTGGCTCGAGCACCTGGCACCGTGGGGCTCGCTGCTGATCAGCATCGCGGGCGTGCTGATGATGGACCGCAGCGAGAGCAAGGGCGTGTACATCGCGATCGCCGCCGCGGTCAGCTGGATCGCGTTCGTGATCGTCTCGCTGGTGCACAAGCCGCGCGCCGACGACCGGGTGCCTGGGCGCTTCTCTCTG
>DASUME010000657.1:0-2713 GCA_036277895.1 Polyangiales bacterium | reverse complement strand
CTGCGTATCTAGAACCACGCGGTCGCGCCGACCGTCAGCGTGTCGCCGCGGCGCGCAGTGCTGCGGGCGCGGAAGTAGATGGGGGCGCTGGCTTGATCGTGGCGGTACTCGAGGCGGAACGAGATGTGATCGGCGGGGTGGAAGTCGAGCGTCGCGGTTGCGGAGCCGACGATCGCCGCGGGATAGAACAGACGCGCACCACGTTCGCCGATCGCGTCGCCGCGCACCGCGAACGTCCACATCGACCACGGCATCGCGCGCAGCGTCAGCGCGCCGCCGGCCCAGCGTGTGCCGCGCTCGAAGCCGGCGTTCGCGTGCGCCACGATCGCGAGCGTGTCGATCGGTTGCCACGTCGCGTGGGCGTCGAACAGGTTCCGCCATCGCGTGCGCTCGACGCCGCCGAAGTAGAGTAGGTTGAGGGTCAGCGCAGAGCGCGTGTAGATCGCCTGCGCGGCGAGCGACTTGCGGCGGTTGTTGTCGACCACGCTGTTCCAGCCGTTGAAGGCGGCCAGCGATACCTGCCAGTCGCGCGTCACTGCATACGAGGCGCGCGCGCCCGTGTGATAGAAGGGCAGGGCGTAGAACAGCACCGAGCGTGACCAGGTCGCGTTGTCATGGATCGCCATCGACTCGGGGCCGATCGGCGACAGGAAGATGCCTGCCTCCACCGTCGCGGCGCGCCGCAAGAGTTGGAACCGGTACCCGAGGTACGCCTGTTGAAGGTACTTCCAGAGTGACCCGTCGCTCGCGTTCGCACCGTCGGCGCCAGGGGAGCTCGGTTCAGCGGCGTAGTACGTGCTCGGCGTGTGACCGACCTGGCCGACCACGCGCGTGAACACACGTCCGTCATCCCAGCCGACGTCTAGCGCCACGTTCGCGAGCGTGAAGCTGTCGTGGCGGTTGTCGAAGGCGCGGAAGTTGGTGATGCCGTTGCGGGGCCTGGCGAAGTTCCACTGCCAGAAGCCCTCGACGTAGCCGCCGACCTTCAAGGGCTGCGCACTGGCGACGCTGACCCAACCCAACCAGAACACCGCTGCGAAGCGCATGCGCCATCGATAGCGTGCGGGAGTTCAAGAAAACCTCAAGATTGGCCTTCCTGCGCTCAGTTTCCGTCGCGGCGTACGCCCTGGGCTTCCAGCCGCTCGACGAGCTTCTGGCGGCCACGGTGCAGCAGAACGCGCAGGTGGCCGCGCGTGATGCCCATGCGCTCGGCGGCTTCCTCGCGCTCGAGCTCCTGGATGTCACAGAGCGTGACCGCGGTCTGCTCGAGCAGCGAGAGCTCGCCGATCGCCTGCGCCGCCAGCTGGGCCGCGCTCGTGTTATCCATCTGCTCCGCGAGCGAGACGAAGTATCCAACGTCGAAGTCCTCATCGATCGTGTCGGTGGGCCGCACCTTGCGGTAGTGGTCGGCCGCGCGGCGGCGCATGATCCCGTTCAGCCACGTGCGCAGGCTGGAGCGTCCCTCGAACGTCGGCGCACCGCGCAGCGCGCTCAGCCAGGTCTCCTGCACCAGGTCTTCCGCCTCTTCGCGGCGGCGCACGAAGCGCATCGCAAAGCGGAACAGAGCGGGACTGAGCTCGTCGATGGTCTGCGCGTTGATCTCCACGGATGCGGGGCTGAGCATGGGGCGTCTCCTGCGTTGGAAGCGGTTGCCACGCGGGGTCTCACCACCGCCGCGACGAGCTGCCCTTCTGCAGCTCCCGTACCAGCGCCCGCAGCATCCAGAATCACGCGCAAATCGCGTCTGGTTATGTCCGGAACTCCAGATGGCGGACGGACAGGTGTCCGGCTGCCCAGAACGCGGCCAACTCTTGAGCACGGCGCGCTTAAAAACTTTCGGGCGCCTCGATGAAGAAGCGCCCGAAATAGGTTCGTACCAAGAGACCGTGGGTGGAGGCTATAAACCCCTAGCTATTGCTAGGTGGGCGCCGATATCGACCGCTTTAGGCTTCCCCGAAGGGCATGCACACCACGTTCGAGAAGACTCCCTGGTTCAATGCTTGTAAGGGATTTTTTTGCTCCAGCGCTCACGGGTCCACCAGAGGAACCACTCTCAAAAGCTAAGCGCCGCTGCGTGTGGGGTCAAGGCTCGCTGCTGCTTTGGGCGAGCGACTTCACGCTTTGCGCGGCGCAGCTCGGAGCGCTGCTTTGCCTTCCTTCGCGTAGACGGTGAAACGCACGCCCTTGGCATCGGGTCGCTGCTGCATGATCGCGTCGCGATGTTTTTGCAGTGTGCCGAGGAAGCGCTCGTAGGTCAGGTCGCTGGTGGACTCACCGCATTGCGCACGCATCTCACTGAACTTCTGGAACACCTCACGAAAGTGAGCTTCTTCGTCCGGTGAGGCAACGTCAGGCCTGCTGTTCGGCGCGATGGCATCGAGCTTGAAGGCGACAGAAACCGATCTTTCGTCTTGCACTCCGGGCGCAGGCGGCGGCGACTTTACGCCGGGTGCGCGCATGGGCGGCGGCATTCGTGCGCCCTGCGTGTTGGCAGGCGCCACCGGCGGCGGCATGCCCGCGGTCCGGCCGGCCCCGGGCGGAGGCAACGCGGCGGGCTGAAGCATGCCCGAGGCTTCCTTCTTGTCTTCGCCGCCGAAGCCGAACGCCGAGCTGGTGAAGTTGTCGGGGACCGGGCCGAGGATCTCGTCCAGGTTCGCCTTCGGCTTCTTGTTCTGCCCGCCGCCCTTCTCGACCATCTTGTCGATCGCCTTGT
>DASUME010000656.1:0-8910 GCA_036277895.1 Polyangiales bacterium | reverse complement strand
GATGCGCTGCATCGGCGCTTGCACGTAGCTGTCGAAGAATCGGTCCCACAGCCGCGCCTGCAGGCACTGCGCGCGATCGGCCGGGAAGAGCACCTGCTGCCGGTCGACGTACTCGAGGATGATCGTGGTCTCGGCGATCGCGGTCGAGCCGTCGAACAGCACCGGGATCTTGCCCACCGCCCAGGCCTCGCGCAGCGGCGCGCTGGAGACCGGATCGCTCAGGTCCACGATCCGGTGCTCGAACGGAACCTCGGCTTCGTACAGGCCGATCAGCACCTTGTGGCAGAACGAGGCGAGCGGGTGGGAGTGCAGCACGAGCTTGGCCATCCTAGTTTCCTCCTTGGTGAACTCTTGCCGTAGCGCGACCTGCGCAATGGAGAAACGCACGCGTCCGCGTGTATGCTGCGCAGCGATGAGCGACTTGTTATCGGCGCTGCACACGCCGCTGGCCGAAGAGGTGAGCGGGCTCGAGCAGGCGGACGAGGGCCTACGCGGGCAGCTCGACCTGCGCTTCGGGCTGCTCGGGTTTCAGATCGATCACGACGAAGAAGCCGAGGTGCTGCGGGTGGCCGTGCGCCTGCCCCCGCCCGTGGGCGCCGGGCCGGAGTTCCTGATCTGGGCGCTGGCGCTCAACGCGGAGTCCTGGACCGCCAAGCTCGGCCTCGACGACAGCGGGTTCCTGCTGGTGCACGTCGATCTACCGCTGCCGGCCGAGCCGGAGGTGGAGCTCCTGCGCGACGAGGTGACCGAGAGCATCGACGAGATCGCGCAGCTGATCGATGAACACCTGTGCAACTACCTGCAGGAGCGCAACTTGGGCACCCCCGCGCAGCTGGAGCGCTGGTCGGGCGAGAGCGAGTAGTCAGCGCCGATCCGCGCGCGCGATGTACGGCCGGTCGGTGAAGCCCTCGAACACCTGCGAGGGCCGGAACATGCGGTTGTTGGAGACCTGCTCCAGCAGGTGCGCGAGCCAGCCGGCCACGCGCGCCACCGCATACATCGGGGTGAACAGGTCGGTGGGCAGGCCGAGCATCTCGTAGACGACGCCGCTGTAGTAGTCGATGTTCGGGTACAGCCCGCGATCGCCGACCAGCGACTTCATCTGCTCTTCGAGCTCGACCGCCGTGTCGTACACCGGCGAGCGGCCGAAGCGCTCGAACAGCTCGTCGATCAGGGACTGCTCGATGGTCGCGCGCGGGTCCTTGACCTTGTACTCGCGGTGGCCGAAGCCGCTGATCTTCTCGCGCCGCGCCAGCCGGTCCTCGGCCCACTCGCGGATCGCGCTCGGGCCGGTCGCCGGGATCGAGCGCAGCATGCGCAGCACGGCCTCGTTGGCGCCGCCGTGCAGCGAGCCCGAGAGCGCCGTCACCGCCGTCGATACCACCGCGAAGGGGTCGGCCAGCGTGGAGCTCGCGACGCGCGCGCAGAACGTGGACGGCGCCATCGAGTGCTCGGCGTGCAGCACCAGCATCAGGTTCAGCGCGTTGGCCACCAGCGGCTCGGGTTCGCGGCCATTGAGCATGTACAGGAAGTTCGCCGCGTGCCCGAGGTCCGCGCGCGGACCGATCGGATCGTCGCCGCGCCGGATGCGGTGGAATGCCGCCACGATCGTGGGCACCTTCGCGATCAGGCGCACCGCCGTGATGCGCATGTACTCCGGGTCGTGGATGTGATCGCCCGGGTAGAACATGCCCATGGCCGCGATCGTCGCCGACAGCGCGTCCATCGGGTGGCCGCTCTCGGGAAACAGCTTGAGCATGTCGATGATGCGGAACTTGAGCCGGCGCTCCTGCGACAGCTCCGACTTGAACGTGGTCAGCTCGTAGTCGGTGGGCAGGTTGCCGAACAAGAGCAGGTAGGCGACTTCCTCGAACGAGCTCCGGTCTGCGAGGATCTCGACCGGGTAGCCCCGGTACTGCAGGCGCCCGCGCTCCCCGTCGATGAAGCACACGCTCGAGCGCGCACACGGCACGCCAGCCAGGCCCGGTACGTAGGGGAAGGCAGTATCATGGCTCATCGCCACTACCGTACGCTGTGCTCTCCGCCAGGCAAGAACCCTCGCCTTTTCAGTTCTTGCAGCAACGCGGCAGCCAGCCCCGGGCGCGTGGCCGCGAGGCCCAGCTGCGGCTGCACGCCGCGTAGCAGCGACGGCCACTCCAGCCGGGGCCGGTCGATGCCCAGCAGGATGCCGAGCGCCGGCTGCAGCGCCACCAGCGCCGGTAGGCCGACCCACAACTCGAGCGCGCTCGCATCCACGGTAACGGCGACGTCACCTTCCACGCGCTGCGCCGACACGCGGGCCACGGCCGCAAAGCGCGGGGCCAGCGCGCTCGGCAGCGCCGGCTCGCGCTCGAAGTCGAGCAGCCGCAGATGTACCGGCACGTGAAGCTCGTGGGCCGCCTCGCCGAGCGCGAGCGCGAAGTCGAGCGCCGACAGCCCGCGCGCGGTGTCGGCGATCGCGATCGCGGGCCATGGAAGCGCACTCCGTGGTCTTTCCCAGCGGGCGTCGTTCCTCGTCACGGAGCTGCCGCTTAGCGGCAAGCGATGGCGCATGCCCGATTGTAGTCGCACGCGTGCGTTGCCGCGGGTTCGACATGCAGATCGCGGTTGGGTACAGTGCGCGGGTCTCCCATGGACGTCACCTGCGACCGCTGCAAAGCGGAGTACGAGTTCGACGAGGCCCTGCTCGGGGAACGCGGGACTACGGTCAAGTGTTCGGCGTGCGGCCACGTGTTTCGAGTGCTGCCGCTCTCGCGCGCTGCGGCTCGCTCCCAGCTGCAGCTGCGCTTCGCGCGCGACGGCAGCGTGCGGCAGCTGAGCTCGCTGCGCGAGCTGCAGACCCGCATCCGCAACGGCGAGGTCAGCCTCGACGACGAGCTCGGCCGCGAGGGCTTCCCGTTCCGCGCGCTGCGCGACGTGCCGGAGCTCAAGAACTTCTTCCTTTCGCAGCCAGGTCGGCACGAGCTCAACACGGTGCGCGCCGAGGGCACCTATCCGCGCCGCGAGCCGGCCATCACGCGCGAGCCGCCCACCACACGCATGCCGGTCCACCCCGAGTCGGTCTCGCCCTCTGCGGACGACGACGACTACGAGGAGGTCGACTCGGACCCGCCGGAGGTGGCCTCGGAGCCGCCCGAGATGTCCACGGTCCCACCGCCGCTGCCTGGCACGCCAGAGCGTGAGGCTGCCGACGCACGCCGCCGCGAGGCTGTCGCGCGGGCAGAGCGAGCGATCGCCGAGCAGCGCGCGGCCAACAAGACCATGCCCGCGCCGGCGGGCATCCCGCCCGAGCAGCGTCCGCGCAGCTTCCGTCAAGGCACGATGAGCGGTGTGGGCCCCCAAGGGCAGCTGCCCCCGCCGCCGCGCATGCCCGAGTTCGGGCCGCGGCCGCGCCAGCAGCCCGTGCCGGCCACGCCCGCACCCACCACACGCCGCGACGACGCGCACTCCAGCGAGCTCCCGCCCCCCGGAACTGGAACGGTCACCGGGCTGCCGGGCCTCAAGCCGCATCAAACGCTCTACGGCACCCCGCACGGGCTGCCCCGCGCCGAGCCGGCCGATGGCATCCGGCCCGGCTCCACGCACCCGCTCGCCAACCGCCTGTCCTCGGATCGGCCATCCGGCGAAGCCAAGCTACCGAGCGGGCAGACCAAGCTGCCGAGCGGGCAGACCCCGCTGCCGAACGCCAAGCCGGCCGAGACACGCTCGCCGGTTCCGCCGGTGGACGAGGTCCCGCTGCCCAAGCCGCTGGTCGAGCCGGACCGCTTCCCGCAGTTCAAGCCGGTGCCCTCGCCGGTGCCTGGCCCGCCGCCCCGCAAGCTCTACCTCGACGCCAGCGAGAAGCCGCCGCCGCGCGCCACCGAAGAGGGCTCGCGCGCGTGGCTGTACGTGGCGCTACTGCTGCTCGCGGCCGGAGGCGGTGGCTGGTTTGGCATGACGCGCATGCGCGTGTCGGGGAAGGCGGCGGTCACGCCCAACCCCTCGCTCGAGGCGGCGCAGACGGTCGCGCTCGAGGTCTCGGACGCGTCCGTCGCCGCGCCGGAAGCGAAGGCCGAGCCCGGTCCGAGCGAGCTGCCGGCGGCCAACGCGGGGCCGAGTGGGGCTGCGCCGAAGGCGGGCGCGCCGTTCGTGCCGCCCGTGGCCGAGCTGGAGGATGAGCTCGCGCGCCGCACCGGCGAGCGTCCCGAGCAGCCCGACCCCCCCAAGTCGGAGCCGAAGCGCGAAGCGAAGCCCGAGCCGAAGCCCGAGCCGAAGCCCGAAGCAAAGCCCGAGGCGAAGTCGGCCACGATGATCCCACCGGCCGCCAAGCCGCCCGTCGCCAAGCCCGCGCCGGTCGCGAAGCCCGAGGCGCCGACCAAGGCCGAGCGCACGCCGGCCGTAGCGGGCGCCAAGAACGACAAGGTGGCGCGCGCCGAGCGTGTGGTCGCCGTGAACCCGAAGGACTACGGCGCGCAGCTCAACCTCGCCGACGCGCTGTTCGCGCGCGGTGACACCGCCGCCGCGGTCAGCGCGTACCAGCAGGCGCTGTCGATCCGGCCGAGCGGCTCGGAGGCCAACTCGGGCCTGGGCTTCGCGCTGCTCAAGGACGGCAAGGCCGCCGACGCGCTGCCCTACTTCGACCGCGCCGCCAGCAGCGGCTACGCGGAGGCCAACATCGGCCTGGGTGATGCTTATCGCGGGCTCGGGCAGCCGAGCTCCGCCAAGGAGGCCTACCAGGCCTACCTCGAGCGCCTGCCCACCGGTGCGCGCTCTTCGTACGCGCGTACCTGGCTCGAGAAGCTCTCCGGTGGCGGCGGCAACCGTGCCCCGGAGCGCAGCGCGGAGCCCGAACCGTATCGACCGGCTGGTGAGCTCGACTCATCGCCGCAATGAGGCGCACGTGAAACATCCTGGCTTGGGCGCGGCAGTGCGCGCTTCGTCCGTCGTGTGTGCAGTGGCGCTCGCGCTCGGTTGCGGCGCGCGCGAAGAGAACAAGGAGCGCAAGCTCGTCGCGGACAGCTTGCTCGAGGTCGACCTGACCGAGCCGCCCGACGAGCGCAGCAGCGAGCTGTTCTCCGAGTCGCAGCCGTCTCACTTTCAGGCCTTGCTGCGCATCCGCAAGCTCAGCGCGGACCCGCTCGCCAAGGGCCTGTTCGTGCGGCTCGGCAACTTCTCCGGCCACTTCGGCGACGTCGACGACTGGGCCGAGACGTTCGAGACCTACCGCGCCGCGAAGAAGCCGGTGCACTGCCACTTCGACGAGACCGACAACGCCGGCTACGCGCTCGCCTCGCACTGCGATCGCGTCAGCATCACGCCCTCCGGCTTCCTCAACCTGGTCGGCCTGGCCGCGCAGGTGGTGCACGCGCGCCAGCTGCTGGAGCTGGTGGGCGTGAAGGCCGAGATCTTCCAGGTGGGCAAGTACAAGGGCGCAGCCGAGCCGTTCACGCAGGACGCGCTCACGCCCGAGCAGCGCGCCAGCCTCGACATCCTGCTGCTCGACCTCGACGTCGCCTTCCGCGCGCACCTGCTGCGCCGCGAGACGCGCGCGCCCGAGGCGCTGCAGAAGCTGATCGACGAGGGTCCGTACACCGCCGAGGCCGCGCAGGGCGCCAAGCTGGTCGACGCCGTGGCGTACGACGACGAGGCGCGCGCGAACGCGAAGAAGGCCAGCAACGCGCGCGTGATCCACCGCCCGTTCGAGCCGCGCGAGGAGCAACTGTCGTTGATCGAGCTGGCGCGCACGCTCGCGGGCAAGCGCGACCGCGAGTACAAGGAGCGCCCGCACCTCGCGGTCGCGTTCCTGAGCGGCGAGATCTCGGACGGCGATCGCAACGGCGTCAGCGGCGGCGTGGGCAGCAACCCGTTCGTGAAGGCGATGCGCAAGTGGGGCGACGACACCAACGTGCGCGCGGTGCTGCTGCGCATCGAGTCGCCCGGCGGCTCCGCGCTGGCGAGCGATCGCATGTGGCACGCGGTCCAGCGCGTGGCCAAGCGCAAGCCCGTGATCGTGTCGCTCGGCGACATGGCCGCCAGCGGTGGCTACTACATCGCCTCGGCCGGCAACGTGATCGTCGCCGCGCCGGGCAGCATCGTCGGCTCGATCGGCGTGGTCGGCGGCAAGATGGTGGTCGCCGGGCTGACGGACAAGCTCGGCATCCACGTCACCGCCCTGCCGCGCGCCAAGAACGCCGGCTGGTTGAGCCCGTTTGCGCCCTTCACCGAGGGCGAGAAGCACGCCTTCACCGGCATGCTCGAGAACACCTACGCGCGCTTCCTCGACCGGGTCTCGATCGGCCGCAAGCTCGAGGTGAAGGCGCTGCTGCCCGCCGCCGAGGGGCGGGTGATGGGCGGCGCCCGCGCCAAGGACCTGGGCCTGGTGGACGAGGTAGGCGGCCTCGCACGTGCGTTCACGCTGGCGCTCGAGCGCGGCAAGCTGCCCGTGAACACGCCGATCGAGACCTGGCCGGACAACGAAGATCCGCTGGCCACGCTGACGTCGCTCATGGAAACGCATGCCCCACAAGGTGTTCTCGCCAGCGACTGGCTGGGTGCCCTGCCCGCCGAGCTGACCGACGCGGGTGGGCTCTGGCGCGAGCTGGCCCGGGTGGGCGAGCGCCCCCTGGCCGTGCTGCCCTTCGCACTGCACGTCCACTGAAGATTCTCGTGTGCGAGGCACGCTGGCCCCGCTATCGGGAAGGGCTGCCGCGCTGGTACGATGGGCTCGATGGTGAGCCCCGTGATTCCAGAGAGCGCCACGGCGCGGCTGCTCCTGGATCTGGCCGTGCAGCGTGCGAGTTGCGAGGTCCCGTTCAGCCAGCGTGTGCTGGTGCTGTGCGAGGGCCAGGTCGCCGACGTGGTGTGCGACGAGCCGGACACCGGGCTCGACACCTTCCTGGTGGCGGCCGGCCGGCTCGATGAGCGCGAGCGCGTCGCGGTCGTGCAGCTCGCCCACGAGCTGCACGTCAGCGTCGAGCAGGCGGTGCTGGAGCTGGCGCTGATCGAGCCGGACGCGCTGCTGGAGCTACGGCGTGCGCAGCTGCTGGAGCGATTGGTGCGCGCGCTCGGCGTGCACGACGACCAGCTGCCGCAGCCGCGACCGCTCGCGTCCGCGCAGCCCGGCCAGCTGTTCGACACCTGCGCGCTGGTGCTCGACGCGCTCGCCCGCCGCGCCGCGCTCGGTCCGGCCGAGCAGGTGGGCCAGCTACGGCGCGCGCGCTTCGTCTGGCAGGAGACGCCGCTCGAGAGGCGCGCGGCGGCCTGGGCCGAGCTCGGCGACATCCCGCACGCGATGTCGCTGGCGCAGCTGTTCCCGCGTCATCCAGCGGCAGCCTCACGCATCGCGGCGCTGGTCGCGGCCGGGCTCGCGCGGCTCGATACGCCGGCGGCGTCGAGCTCACCCGAGCCGCCGTCGAGCCGCCCGCCGCACCAGCTCACCACCAAGCCGCCGCAGGTGATCACGAGCCGCCCGCTCGAGATCGCGAACGCGGCCGGGCCATCGCTGCCGGTGGAGATGCCGTCGCTGCTGCCGCACCACGGCGGCTCCACGGTGCCGATGCCCGGTGCCGACGCACGCGGTCCGCTCGCGCTCGAGCCGCCCGCCTGGTGGCTGCCGGCCGCGCGCTTCACGCTCGACGATCCGATCGCGCCGCTCGAGCAGCGCGTCGCCTTCGCCGAGGCGAGCGGCAGCCCGACCGAACGGGCGCAGGCGTGGCGCGCGCTCGCCCACGGCTTCCGGCTGCACCAGCGCTCGCTGCTGGAAGCGACGCGCGCCGCCCGCGAAGCCGCCGCCGCGGCCGCCGATCATGCGGGCGCGCTCGCGCTGGCCGCGGAGCTCTGCGCCTCGTGCGGGCACCCCGAGCTCGCCTACCCGTACGCGATGGCGTGGGCCGCGCACGCGCCTTCCCACGCCGAGCGCGCGCAAGCGCTGGCCACCGCGAGTGCCTACGCCAGGCGCCAGGGGCGCGCCGATGCCGCGCTGGTGGCGCTGCGCAGCGCGGCCAGTGCGGCGCCCGAGGACGTGCGGCTGGAGGAGCGGCTCGCGCGTGCGCTGGCCGAGCACGGCGAGCAACAAGCCGCGGTCGAGCTGGCGCAGCAGTGCGCCGAGCGGCTGCGCAACGAGGACCCGCCCCGCGCGCGCCTGCTGCTCGGCTGGGCGGCGCGGCTCGCCCCGGCCAACCTGCGCACCTGGACGCAGCTCGCCAAGCTGTTCACGCGCAGCAACCGGCCCGCGCTCGCGAGCGCCACGCTCGCCCACGCCGCGCGCACGCAGTCCGATGCCGCCGCGCGCGAGCGCCTGCGCGGCGCCGCCATCAGCGCCGCCGAACAAGCGGGCGATGCGCGCGCTGCCAGCGCGATCTCGCTCGAGTCCTACGACGTGGGCCACGGCCAGCCCGAGTCGCTGGCGTCGCAGCTGCGCGCGGCCGAGGCCTGGATCGAGCTCGCGATCGTGGCCGAGCAGGCTGCGCACGCGATCCGCGGCGGCGAGCGCGCGAACCTGCTGGTGCTCGCCGCGGAGGCGCACCTGAAGCTGAGCGGCGGCGCGCATGCGGCCGGCCTCTTGCTCGCGAACGCGCTCGGCGCCGACGCGCACTACCTGCACGCCTCGCAGGCGCTGACGCGAATGGCGGCGGAAGATGCGCTGCCCGCGATCGAGGCGCTCGAGCGCGCGCTGCGTCAGGGCGAAGACAAGCGTGCGGTCGCCGATCGGCTGCTGCCCTTGCTGCAGGATGATGCCGGCGCCGCGCTCGCCCTGTGGCTGCACGAGCAGCTGCCCGAGCTGCCGGCAACGCTGGAGCTCGCCGAGCGCAAGGCGCGCTTCGATCGCGAGGCGCACGAGCTGGAGCACGCGCTGCGCAGCGCCGGCAGCCACGAGCGTACGCGCCCGGCGCTGCAGCTCGCGGCCTGGCTGCGCCGCGATCCGGAGCGCCG
>DASUME010000655.1:0-5077 GCA_036277895.1 Polyangiales bacterium | reverse complement strand
CGGCGGATTGCTGTTCCAGTTCCCGCCGCAAGACGCGAGCGATCCGCGCGGCTTTGCGGCGCGCCTCGGCGCCTTCCTGCGCGCTCTCCCCGCGGGCGTCAGCTACGCCGTCGAGCTGCGCAACCCCGAGCTGCTCACGCGCGCGTACGGCGAGGAGCTCGCTTCGGCGGGCGCGATCCACTGCCACAACCTGTGGACCACGATGCCCGGCGTGCACGCGCAGGCGCGGGTGATCCCACCGCCCGCGCGCAAGCCGCTGCTGATCCGCTGGTTGCTGCGCTCCGGTCACCGCTACGAAGACGCCAACGCCTCGTACGCGCCGTTCCACCGCCTGGTCGAAGAAGACCTACCCACGCGCAGCGCGATCGCGTCCCTCGCGCTGCGCGCGCTCGAACACGACGTGCCGGTGCAGGTGCTGGTCGACAACAAGGCCGAGGGCAACGCGCCCGAGAGCATCATCCGGCTCGCGCGCGAGCTCGACCGGCGTCCGTAGCTACTCGGCAGCCTGCGGCGTGCTCTTCTTGCGGCTGCCGGGTGTGAAGCGGTAGCCGAGGTTTCGCAGCCGCGTCATCAGCGCACGATCATCTTGGTGCGCACGAGCGGCATGTACACGGTCGTGAAGTGCACGTTGTCGCTGAGCGACTCGCCCGCGGCCACCTTGGAGAACGCATCGAACGCCGGCTTGGCCTGTTCGCGGAGCGCGGCTTCTCTGGAACGACTATTCCAAATGTGATGGCGCGCGCGACCGTGGGCGCGGGCTCGCTGTACCGCCTGTTCCCGAGCAAGGAGGCGCTCGCCAACGCGGTCTTCCGCGAGGCCAAGGGCCGCCTGCTCGCGCGACTACAGGCCACACCGGGTGAGCGCGGCGGCTTCTTCGGAGCCCACGGCGCGCCGAGCGAGGTGTTCGAGGCGCTGTGGTGGCGGCTGGTGCGCTTCGCGCGCGAGGACGCGCTCGCGTTTCGCTTCCTCGAGCTGCAGGACCACGTCTCGTACCTCGACGGAGAGAGCCGCCAGCTGGAGGTCAGCTCGGCGGCGCCGCTCTACCTCGGCCTGCTGCGGCTGCAGGAAGCCGGCCTGATCCGCGACGACATGCGCCCCGACGCGATGCTGGCGCTGATCTGGGGCGCGCTCGTGGGCCTGTTCAAGAACGAGCGCCTCGGCTACGTGCGGCTCGACGACGCCACCCTGCGCGCCGCGGCCGACTCGCTATTCACCGGCCTGATTCGCGCACGCTGAGCCGACGCGCGCCTGGGCCAAGCTGCCCGTGTTCGCCGGGGAGCTCCACGGACCTGATAGGCGCTCCCTACGTCGTCACGAACCGTCGGCGCACGCTCCCTTGCGTCCGCCCTGACTGACAGCTCTGCGCGCAGAGGAGCAACGCGGCTGCTCGACGCGGCGAGCCTTGCTGCCAGGCAACCAGCTCGTGCGCGCATGCGTCAGCAGCAACCGACGCACGCGCCCTCGAACGGCCCCCATATCTGAGTGTTTTCGTCTGCAGCCTGACTGTCTGCCAGAGGCGTACAACACGCAGAAAATCGCGAATCTAGCTCGCGCAGAGCGACCAGACCGTTCAAGCTTCTCAGCGAGTGGAAATGTCGCCTGTACTGCTCTCGACCTCGCAAGTCCTCACCGTGCGCCACAGCGCGAGCTGGGCGCTGCTCGCCATGTCCGCGGGCGCCGTGAACGCGGGCGCGTTCATCGCCTGCGAGCGCTTCGTCACCCACGTCACCGGCACCGTCACGCAGCTCGGCGTCGACTCCGGCATGTGGGAGCTGACAGTCGAGTCGCTGACCTTGCTGATCGCGTTCATCCTCGGCGCGATGGCGTCCGTGTTCGCGATCCAGGGTCGCCTGGCGCGCGGTCGTCGTCCGCTGCACGCCGTCCCGCTGTTCGCGGTCGCCGGCCTCCTCTTGCTGGCTGGCGTCGGCGGGCACGTCGGCGCGTTCGGGGCGATGGGCGGCACCGAGACCGGCTTCGGGCTGATGTGCCTGCTCGCGTTCGCGATGGGCCTGCAGAACGCCAGCGTCGCCACCAGCACCGCCTCGCTCGTGCGCACCACCCACCTGACCGGCCCCGCGACCGACCTCGGCGTGCACCTCTCGATGGCGTGGGTCTCCAACAGCGCGCAGGAGCGCACGCAGATGCTGCGCCTGGCCGCCCTGCGCGCGCTCAAGCTCGCCGCCTTCGGCTTCGGCGCGATGTTGATGGTGCCGGTCGCGCGCAACCTCGGCTACCTGTCGTTCGGCCTGCCCGCCCTGATGGTGCTGCTCGCGACGGTAAACACCTTCCTGCCCTCCGCGCACGAAGACAGCTCCGCCGTCGGCGCGCACTAGGCGTCGAGTCGACGCAGCTGGCGGACGGCGAGTAGAGCGACCAGCAGCGCGAGCGCGAGCAAGCCGCCGAGCTCGGCGTGAGGCGAATGCGGAGCGCGCGCGAAGCGCTGCCGCGGCACCTGCGCGAACGCCAGCTCGAGACGACTGCTAGACTCGGCGTGATGGCTCGCCGAGCGCTCACGTTGATCCTCCTCGGCAGCGCGTGCGCAGCGCAAGCGGTGCACCAGGTTCCCGAGGTCCCGGAGCAGCTGGAGGTCGGCGACATGGAGCACACGACGAATCCCTGGAGCCCGCGCACGACGCGCTACGTGCGCCCCGAGCGCGCCGTGGCGGCCTCAACTGCCGTTTGTGATCGACCCCGCGCCGCCGAGGCGCCCCCGGTCGCGCGCCGCGAGACTTCCTACGAGCTGGACGACTCCGCGATCGACGACTACTTCCAGCGCGAGCGCGCGGCCAGTCAGAACCCACCCGCCGTGCATTGTCACCTCTTCGTCGGCGAGCCCCCGCGCAGCGAAGATCACTTCGGCGTACGCGGCGGCGAGCGCACGAACCTTCGCCGCGCAGACTTGGTGGTCGAGCTCAACTTCGCGATCGACCTCCACGAGGGGAGCTCGGTGGCTGTCGAGGTCCGCAAGCGCGATGACGTCGTGGTCCGCTTCGCGCAAACCGTCGCGCTCTCGGCGATGCCCCAATCTTGCGGCGCACCCGGCTTCACCGGCTGGCTGCGCAGCGAACGCGCCCCCGAGCTCCACCTGTACTGCGACACCGCGCGCTGACGGATAGCTGCCGCATCATTCGTGCGGACACGTGCACCTTCACCATCAAGAGGACTCCGGGCGGACTCGGGCGCGGCATCACGTCCAGCTGCTGCCGCGCCTGCTCGAGGCGAAACGGCCGCGCTTCAGCGTGACGCGTCCAAGCGCCCACTACGCATGCCACCACCCAGGGTGCGCAGCTCCTGTGCGCCTCACGCGGTACCATGTCGCGAGATCCAAATGAACTCTCGGAATGTCTCACGCGCGATCATCTGCGAAGGGTGCGCGCTGGCGTGACCGCTCGCATTCACCTTGCACGGTGAACCGTACGCCTTTCGGGCACTTGACGGCGCGCGGGGGCGCGCTTCAAGCTTGGGCCTTCCCGGAAGGAGCGAACTATGCAGAAGCCCATTGTCTCATCCAGCGTGGCCCTGGCCTCTGCAACCGCTCCTCGTTCCGCGTGAAGACATAAACCGTCTCTGACGCAGATTCGCAGATCGGCTGCGGGCCAGGCCCCGCGTTCGAAGCTCGTTAGCGCCCGCGCGTTGCAGCGCGAGCGCCCACGCACGCCTGGCTCTCGCCGGCGACAGCTCGTTCGAACGATCCCTCTGCGTCTGGAGACTGCGATGAAGCTCGAAGATATCGGGTACGGGGAGCCGTACGCGAGCGCGTTTGCGCTCGGTAACGACCAGTTAGAAGTGCCTGCGCGCGTCGTGAGCGCGCAGCGCGAGCAATATCTGTTGTGGTGCGAAGCGGGCGTCGTACCGGCTTCGATCAGTGGGCGCATGCGCCATGAAGCGGCCGTCGGCGAGCTGCCGGGGGTGGGCGACTGGGTCGCCGCGAAAGTAGAGAGCGGTCGCGCGAGCGTGCAGCGGCTCCTGCCGCGCAAGAGCATGCTCGCGCGCAAGCGGCCGGGCCCGTCTTCGGAGCCGCAGCTGATGGCAGCAAACCTCGACTACGTGTTCGTGGTCAGCGCGCTGAACCAGGACTTCAGCCCGCGCAGGCTGGAGCGCGCGCTGGCGTTGATCTGGGACGGTGGAGCACAGCCGGTCGTGGTGCTGACCAAGCTCGATCAATGTCCAGAGCCCGCCAGCTTTCTCGACGAAGCGCAGGCGGTCGCGCTCGGTGTGCCGGTGCACGCGGTCTCGGTGCACGCCGGCATCGGGCTCGAGGCGCTGGCTTCATACCTGCGCCCAGCGCGTACGATCGCACTGATCGGCTCCTCGGGCGTGGGCAAGTCGACCCTGGTCAACCATTGCCTGGGCGAGGAGCGCGCCGCGATCTCCGAGGCGCGCGCCGAGGATGACAAGGGCCGGCACACTACCACCGCCCGCGAGCTGTTCTTGCTGCCCACGGGTGCGCTGCTGATCGACACCCCGGGAATGCGCGAGCTGGGGATGGTGGACGCGGACCTGGACACCACGTTTGCCGACCTCGATGCGCTCGCAGCGCACTGCCGCTTCGGCGACTGCGAGCACGCTGCCGAGCCCGGCTGCGCGGTGCGAGCCGCGCTGCAACGCAACGAGCTCGACGCCGAGCGCTTCGCCGCCTACGGCAAGCTCCAGCGCGAGCTCGCCTACGAACGAAGCCGGAGCGACGACCGCGCCCGCCACCAACACGACCGCGAGCGCCGCCGCATCCACACCCAGCACGTACGCGCCCATCGCGCGCACCCCAAGCGCTAGGCTCCGAGCCGGCTCTTCGCGGACGTCATCGCGGAGCGTCGGGCTCGGAGCGCCCTGCTCCGACGAAGGTCGTGCGACCTCGGATCGCGCATCGGACGGCTGCGAAGTTCCTGACGTCTTGCTGCGGGTCGCCTGCGAGCACGACCAAGTCGGCGCGTGCTTTCGGTGCCGGGATCCCTCGCCCCGTCTTCCACTTCGCCGCGGGGTTCGTGGTGAGCGAGGAGCTGCATCGGTGTCGTGCCAGCACACGCCATCAGGACATACTCGTCAGCGAGGAAGAAGACCGTCTACAGCGGCTCCGGGG
>DASUME010000654.1:0-8761 GCA_036277895.1 Polyangiales bacterium | reverse complement strand
GTCGGGCGGCAGGTAGACGCCGAACCGCATCGGGCCTGCGCAGGCATCGCTCGCGTGCTCGTAGAAGCCCTGCACGCCGCCGAACGCGCGCTGCTCGGAGCGCACCGTGTGCGTCACGTGTACTCCACCACGGTGCGGATCGACTTGCCCTCGTGCATCAGATCGAACGCCTCGTTGATGCGCGCGAGCGGCAGCTTGTGCGTGATCAGGCTGTCGATCTCGATCTTCTTGTCCATGTACCAGTCGACGATCTTCGGCACGTCCGTGCGCCCGCGCGCGCCGCCGAACGCCGAGCCCTTCCAGACGCGACCGGTGACGAGCTGAAACGGACGCGTCGCGATCTCTTGCCCCGCCCCCGCGACGCCGATCACCGTGCTCACGCCCCAGCCGCGGTGGCAGCACTCCAGCGCCTGGCGCATCAACGTGGTGTTGCCGACGCACTCGAAGCTGTAGTCCGCGCCGCCGCTGGTAAGCTCGACCAGGTGCGGCACGATGTCGCCGTGGAGCTGCTTCGGGTTCACGAAGTGCGTCATGCCGAACTTGCGGCCCAACGCCTCACGCTCCGGGTTGATGTCGACGCCGACGATCATGTCCGCGCCCGCCAGCCTGGCGCCCTGGATCACGTTGAGGCCGATGCCGCCGAGCCCGAACACCACCACGTTGGCGCCGGGCTCGACCTTGGCGGTGAAGATCACCGCGCCGATGCCGGTGGTGACGCCGCAGCCGATGTAACAGATCTTGTCGAACGGCGCGTCGCTGCGGACCTTGGCCAGCGCGATCTCGGGCAGCACGGTGTGGTTCGCGAACGTGCTGCAGCCCATGTAGTGATGGATCTTGGTTTTGCCGATCGAGAAGCGGCTGGTGCCGTCCGGCATCACGCCCTTGCCCTGCGTCTGGCGGATCGCGGTGCACAGGTTGGTCTTGCGGCTGAGGCACGACTTGCAGCCGCGGCACTCGGGCGTGTAGAGCGGGATCACGTGATCGCCCTTCTGGAGCTGCGTCACGCCCGGCCCCACGTCGACCACCACACCGGCGCCTTCGTGGCCGAAGATCGCGGGGAACAAGCCCTCCGGATCGGCGCCCGAGCGCGTGAACTCATCGGTGTGGCAGACGCCCGTGGCCTTGATCTCGACCAGCACTTCGCCGAACTTCGGTCCGTCGAGCTCGACCTCTTCGATCACCAGCGGCTTGCCCGCCTCATACGCAACGGCTGCACGTGTTCTCATGCCCAGCGTTATGCCACGCTCACGTGCCTAGCGAGAGTTCAACTTGAGCCACACGCGCAGGGCTTCGGTGACGCTCCAGGCCTGGGCATCGCAGCCGCGTTGGGTGTGGGGCGCGTCACCGTCGACGATCTCCGGCAGCTGGCCCAAACAGTTCTCGCGCAGGAGCCGGCTGCTCGAGCCGAGCACCGCCCGTGCGGCGTCGATCGCCGACGGGTCGTCGTCCCATGCCGCCACCAGCGCTTCGCAGTAGATGCCGAGCCACCACCCCCAGGCGGTGCCGTTGTGGTAGGCGGGCTTGCGGCGCGTGTCCTCGTCGCCGACGTAGTGACCCCAATAGGGGTTGTGTGGATCATTGAGTGGCTGCCGGTCGATGATCGGCAGCGCATGCTGGACCGGCTTCGGCGCGAGCGTGCGGATCGCGCCAGGCACGAGCAGGTGGCGCTCCGCGGCCGCGACGATCGCGCGCGCAGGTTCGCCGCGGATCAACCCGAACGCGACTGCGAGCAGCTGGTTCGGACGCAGCTGATCGTCGGCGACCGCGCTCGATGCGGGCACACCCTTGCCCGCGTGCAGCGTGTCGGCGCAGTAGCCGAGCTCGGGCCGGTAGTACTTCTCCAGCGAGGCCTGCGTCAGCGCAACCTGCGCCTTCAGGTCGTGGCCTTCCACCGCGATGCCGGTGGCGATCAAGCTCTGCAGGAAGCGTAGCCAGAGCACGCTGAGCTCGATCGGGTAGCCCTCGCGCGGGGTGCCCGCGGGGTAGTTGGTGTCCATCCAGGTGTAGTGCGACGGCGACCACACGAGGCCGGACTCGATGTCGATGCGTACGCCGTTCTCCGCGCCCTCGAGCAGGTTCTTGGCCAGCGACGCAAGCACCACGCCGAGCGGGCGTTGGCCCTCGAACGCGAGCTCGTAGAGCGACGGGCCCGTGGCGGCCGCGAGCTCCTCGGAGGCGAGCGCGAACCATAGCGGCGCATCGGACGTCTCGCGCCCGACCTCACCCCCGCCGACCACGAAGTTGTTGGGCAGCGTGCCGCGGCGCTCGAGGCCGGCGTAGGTGAGCAGCATGTGCTTCACCTCTTCGTGGTAGCCGGCCGCGATCAGGCCGCGCGCGGCGATGAAGGTGTCGCGGCCCCAGTCGAGGAACCACGGGTAGCCTGCGACCACCGTCTTGCCCACGCCGCGCCGCACGATGAACGCCTCGGCCGCGCGCCGCAGCTGCGCCTCGAACGCATCGGGTGCGAGTGAAGACGAGCGCTTGGAGAGCGCACGCTGGATCAACAACGGCGAGGGCTCGTCGCGCTCCGCGCTGCAGATCAGCGTCACCGGCTGCGCGGTGGTCAGCGGCAGCTCGAACCAACCCGGGCTGAACGCATCGCCGGTCGCGCCCAGCCCGCGCTCGGCGTCGATCGCGTGGAAGATGTCGCGCGTCCACTGCACGCCGGGAAAGTACGAGCCGTGGTCCGCGCTGATCGTGAGCTTGCGCTCCGGGTCGGGCGCGAACTGGAAGCCGATCTTGCCGTCGAGTGGGCTCATGGCTTGCTCGAAGCGCTGCGTCAGCTCGGGCGTGGCGCGCGTCTCGTCGTGGAAGCTGCGGTCCTCCAGCTCGAAGCGCAGCACCAGACGAACGTGCTCGTGCGGCGCCAGGTCGAGCGACTGCGTGGACATGCGCTCGAACCGCAGCACGGTGATGTTGCGGTCGTGGATCATCTCGCAGATCAGGCGCACGCCCACGCGATGGCCGTCGCCGGCGTTGCACGCGAACGTCCACACCGCGGGCGGGCCGGACTCCAGCTGCACCAGGTTCTGGCCGTCGAGCGCGGTCGTGAAGCCGTCCGCGTCGACCCACGCCAGCAAGCGCTTCACGAAGATGTGGCGGTCCGAGGGCGCCGACGTGCTGACGTTGGCGGCGAGCAGGCAGTCGTACTTGCTCTTCACGCTGCCGAGGTTCGCGTGCATCCGCGCCATGCCGCCGCGGCGGTTGGTCAGCAGCACCAGCCCATGCTCGGCGACGCCCGTGAAGCTCGGCGTGTGCGGCAGCAGGCGCAGCTGCGCCTCGATCACGGTGCCCTCCTCCTGGAAGCGGTTGAGGCGCAGCGTGAGGTCGCGCTCCAGCTCGCCGTCGTGCGGGGGGATGGCGGCGATGTGGCCGTCGTCCACGCGCGTGGAGCGCACCACCAGGTCGTCGTCGCCGCGCTCGAGCACCACCTCGAAAGGATAGTCGTCGCGCACGAGCAACCAGTGCGCGGGCGGCACCAGCGTGACCCGCCGCGCGTGCTCGGCGCGAAACGTGATCACGCGCGGGTAACGCGCCGACGTCGCGCGCAGCGCCGCCAGCAGGTCCTTGCGTGTGGCCGTGGGATCGAGCGCGCCGATCGCGGCCAGGAAGGCGGCCGGATCTTTGGCGACCAGCTCCGCGAGCTGCACGAAGTCGGCGGCGCCGAGCGCCTCGTGTGCGATCTGCGTGCCGAGCTGCGTGTAGGCCCAGGCCGCTTGCGCGCGGCGTGTGCGGTAGAGTTCGCCGTACAGCCCGCGCGGCTTGGCGTGCCCCGCCAGGCAAAGCGCCGCGGCGGCGGCGAGCTTGAGCGAGATGCCCTTCGCACCCGCACTGACCGAGGGCAGCGGCTGCCCGAGCAGGTCGAGCGGCGTGCGCCCCAGTCGCTCCCAGACCTCACTCGGCAGCACCAGCTCGTGCGGCTGATCCGGATCGAGGTTGATCAACACCAGGCAGCGATCGAGCTCATCGTGCGACACGCGCTCGAGCGCGAGCACTGGCGCGTCGTCGGCGCTGACGCGCGTGATGCGCGCGCCGTCGAAGAAGCAGGGATGATCGCGCAGCAGCCGGTTGAGCTCGGACAGCTCGCGCAGCAGGTTGTGCTCGGCGCCCCAGTCGAGCGTGTGCGCCTCGTGCACGTCCACCTTGGTGGTGCACAGCCACTCGACACCCGAGGTGAAGCCGAATGCGCCCGAGCTGCTGGTCAGCGCGCTCAGCCGGTTGCGCATCAGCGACCAGTGCACGCCCTTCTTGGCGAGCCGGTCGTTGTCGTGCGTCTCGCTGTAATGCACGAGCGTGCCGGTGCGATCACTCTGGCGCAGCGAGTGATCGAGGTACGACGCGACCTGGGCGGGCTCGTAGCACTGGAACAGCTCGGAGTAGGCCCACTGCATGCCGCCCTCGGTCAGCAGGCGCTCGGTGGCTTCCCACGCGCCGCCGAGGCCCTCGAGCAGGAACACCGTGTCCGGGAACTCGCGGCGCACGCGCGCGACGATGTACTGCCAGGCGGGCACCGGGATCATGTAGCCGGCGTCGCAGCGGAAGCCGTCCACGCCGCGGCGGCACCACACCACCAGCGCGTCGGCGAGCTCGTCCCACAGCTGCGAGAAGTCTTGATCGAGCTCGACCAGATCTTCCCACACCGTGCCCCAAGCGCCGGGGCTGTGGAAGTTGCCGCGTGCGTCGCGCTTGAACCAGGCGGGACGCTGCTCGAACAGGCGCGAGCCCCAGCCGGTGTGGTTGAGCACGATGTCGAGGAACACCAGGCCCTCGCGCAGGTGCACGCCATCGGCGAGCTCGCGAAACTGCTGCACGCCGTTGGTGCGCTTGTCGAACTCCACCAGCGCCGGATCGATCGCGGTCTGATCGAGCTGCGCGTACGGGCTGCCGAAGCGGCCCATGCGCGCGTAGGTGGTCGGCACGGGGCCGATCGGCAGCAGGTGCAGGATGCGGCAGCCGAGCGTCTCGAAGATGTGTGGCAGCGCGCGCGTCAGCGCCCGCAGCGTGCCGGACGGCGGGATCACCGAATAGCCCGCGGCGTCGAGCGCGGCGATCGCCGCCTTGTCGACGACCGGTTGCTGGCTCATCGCGCGCGGAAAGGCGCAGTAGATCACGTTGGCGGTGCGCAGCCGATCCGGGTGCACCGCGATGCTGAGATCGCGTCCCTCGGGCCAGTACTGGCGGCCGCTCTCGTCGCGCAAGTATGCCTTGGCGAGGAAGTGTCCGGGCTGCAGCAGCGCGATCTCGATCGCGTAGGAGCCGTCTTCTCCTCGCTCGAGCGGGACGTCGCGCCAGGACGCGCCGGCGAAGGTCAGCGCCTCCTGCTCGCGCAGGCCCGGCTGCGCCAGCACCTCGGCGCGCGCCACGCGAGCACGCGTGAGGTTGGTGCGCAGGAACGCGCGCTGGGATGCGCTGGCGCCGTGCAGGGTGACGCGGAGACGGTCGCCGACGAAGCGCAGCAGGTGCTCCCCGGGCGCAGGGTTCATGACGGGGCTCATCGTCCCCAACAATACTCCACCCATCCCGCCGCGAGCCCATGACCAGGCGAGATCGCGCTCTATTTCCGCACGGCGTCGGCGCAGGAACGTTTCGGAAAGGTAAAGCTGCCCGCTGGCCCTTGCTCACTGACCGGCGGTCAGTCACGATGGGTTCGACTGACCGACAGTCAGTCGTCGGAAGGCGCGACGGAGACCACGATGCTCACCATCGACAGCGCGATCATTCGCTCGCACAACCCCGCCCTGCTCGCATTCGCCATGCGCGCCGTGCATCAGCGCGAGCAGGCCGAAGATCTCGTGCAGGAGACCTGGGCCAGTGCGATCCGCAGCGCCCACGCGTTCGAGGGGCGCTCCAGCCCGCGCACCTGGCTGACCCGCATCTTGGCCTGCCGAATCGCGGACCACTACCGCAAGTGGCGCGCGGAGGAAGAGCTCGAGGAGACCAGCTCGTCGTTGGAGGCACCGGAAGCGTGGCTCGGCGCACGCGAGCTGGCCGACGTGGCCACGCACTCCCTGGGTCAGCTCACGGAGCTCGAGCGCCAGGCGATGATGTTGTGCGACGTGCAGGAGCTGGAGCGCGACGAGGCCGCCGAGCGGATCGGGGTCACGCGCGGCCACTTGCGCGTGCTGTTGTTTCGTAGCCGACAGAAGTTGTCGCTCGCGCTACGTGAAGCCGGGCTCGACTTGGCCAGGCCCGCGGAGGAGCTGCGCTAGAATGGATCCAATGGCGATCCCCC
This sequence comes from Polyangiales bacterium, assembly GCA_036277895.1. GTDB lineage: Bacteria > Myxococcota_A > Polyangia > Polyangiales > DASUME01 > DASUME01. The sequence goes on along the minus strand of DASUME010000654.1, from coordinate 2,529 downwards.
GTCCCACCAAGCCCAAGGCAGACGCCAAGCCGCGCACCAAGCCGGCCGAGGTGCGCCGTGAGGAGCTGCTCGACGCCGCCGAGCACCTGTTCCTGGAGCAGGGACTCGCCGCCACCAGCGTCGACGAGATCGTGACGCGGGCGCAGGTCGCCAAGGGCACCTTCTACCTGCACTTCGCCTCCAAGGACGCGCTGGTGATCGGGCTCCAGGAGCGCTTCATGGTGCGCCTGCAGAATGCGATCGAGAAGGCGCTCGCGCGCAAGCGGGCCGATGATCACCGCGGGCGCCTGCGCGCCTGGATCCAGGCCGGCGCCGAGGGCTTCCTGGAGCAGTATGCCCTGCACGAGATCGTGTTCCACGAGTTCAGGCCCGAGGATCACAAGCCGGACAGGGACAACGTGTTCTTCGTCAGCTTCATCGAGCTGCTCCAGGCGGGCACGGCCGCGGGCGCGTTCGACCTGAGCGACCCGGAGCTGAGCGGCATGATGCTGCTGCACGCGTTCCACGGCGCCGGTGAAGCGATGCAGGCAGCGAACACCAGCGTGGCGCGCAAGCACCTGACCAAGCAGCTCGAGACGTTCGCACTGCGCGTGGTGGGCGTTCCTTAGGCGCGCGTGACGTGCGTGACGTACGAGAACGAGAGGCCGGTGCGCTGCTCGACCTCGACCAGCGTGGGCACGCGTAGCTCGGGGGCGAAGGGCACACGCTGCACCCGGAACTGGCCCTCGACCATGCCCTCGATGAACGGCAGGCCCGGCGCGTAGGCGAACACGCCCCCCGGCTCGAGCGCGTGCAGGATCGCCATGTACGCGCGCGCGTAGGCGAAGGCCGTGTCGCCCTGCGCGTGGTGGTGATGCAGGAAGTGCAGGCTGAACGCCTGGTGGCTGAGCACGGTGCGGTAGCGGCCATAGTCGTACGTGAGCCAGTCGGCCGCACGCGCGAACGCGGCGTCGACGACGCGATCGATGCCGGTTGCGTCCAGTCCCTGCGCACGCAGGTGGCGCACCAGGTTGGCGCTCGGGCCGCAGCCGACGTCGAGGATCGGGGCGACGGGGGTCGTGAGCGCGAGCACCTGCAGCTGCAGCTCCGCGCTGTATTCGGCGCAGGTGACGGCGCGTGGCTCCTCACCGAGGCGAGCGCGCACGAACGTGGCCAGCTCCGCGCGATGTTTGCGCAGGGCCGGGCGCGCTTGTCCGCTCTGCTGCATCGTGCGCAGCGCGCGGTCGACGCTCTTGTTGAGCTCCGCGCGCTCCGCGTCACCGAGCGCAAAGAACTGTTGCTGTGACCAGAGCCAGCGCATGAGCGCGTCCACCACTGGCACCAGCTCGGTGCGCGAGGCTTCGAGGCCCTCCTCGAGCGGCGCGAGCTCCCCCTCCAGGCCGGCCGGCTCCGGGCCCACGAGCTCGGTCAGCGAGGTGCCCCAGACGACGCGAAACAGGTCGAGCGTACTCACCGCCGGAACATAGCGGCTCACACGCCGTGGTCGAACTCGTAGCGTACGCCGATCGTGAGGCCGGGCCAGCTGCGGATGTTGGGGTCGCCGCGCTGAACCACGCTGCTGCCGAAGTTGTTCAGCGGGCGCGTCTCGTCCTTGTCGGTGATGCCGAAGTTGTAGCTGGGGGCGGCCATCACACCGAGCCCACGCACGATCATCACCGTGACCGGCACGCGCACGCTGGCGACCGTCGACTCGCCCTTGGTCTTCATGTCGTTGTTGTAGACGTCTTGCATGAGCAGATCGATGTCGAGCCGCAGCCAGCGGTTGCTCAGCGCGCGCACGCCGAGGCCGAGCACGGTGGCCAGGCGCGTGTCGTTCGGGTTCATGGTCAGGCCGACGCCGAGGATGTTGTGGATGTACTTGCCGCCGTGGGTGACGCTGATGAAGCCGAGGCTGCTGTCGATGGTGCCGGTCAGGTCGATGCTGGTGCGGCCTCGGCGCACGATCGAGAGCATGCCGATCGAGGCCGTCGAGCGCTCGGCGTAGTTGAACACGCCGAGCTGCAGCCCGCGCACCTCGCCGGTGCTGACGTTGGCGACGCCGACCTGGGCCCCCTGCACTCGTCCGACGGACAGGTTGAGGACGGACGCTTGCAGGCCCTTCCCCTCACCGCCCGCATAGTTGGCGACTCCGACTTGAGCGCCCTGGAGGCCGCCGAGCGCGAGGTTGAGCACCGAGGCTTGCAGGCCCTCGAGCTCGCGGCGCGCGTAGGTGGCGACGCCGAGCTGCAGACCCAGGACGCGCCCGTGGTCGATCGTGACCACGCCCAGCTGTGCGCCGCGCAGGTCGCCGATGGTCACGGTGGCGACGCCGAGCTGCGCGCCCTTGAGCGAGCCCTTGATCAGGTCGAAGACGCCGAGCTGTGTGCCGGCCACGGGGCCCCACGACACGTTGGCGCCTCCCGAGACCTGCACGCCACACACGCTCTTGCGCACGATGTTGGCGCCCGTGTAGCCGAACTCGAAGCCGTGCAAGCGATCGTAGAGCGAGCCCGCTACCGAGAGCGAGAAGGCGCGCGTGGCGATGCGGCC
>DASUME010000653.1:0-5706 GCA_036277895.1 Polyangiales bacterium | reverse complement strand
CGTTGCGGTCGGCGTCCAGATCCGCGCCCGCCATCTCGGAGGTCGCCCGCGCGGCGCGACGACGCGCCCAGCCGCCCACGTCGATCAGCGGCACCGAGAGCGAGAAGGTCGCGTCCAGCTGATCCTTCGGCAGCACCTTGATCTGCTTCGCGTTCGCGAACTCTGCCGCGGAGGTGGGGAAGCCACCGCCGGTGATGTCCGGAAACGAGACGTCGTACTGGTTGCGGGTGTACGAACCCTGCGCCTGGATGGCAGGCAACAGCGCGCCGAGCGCGCGGTCCGCCTCGGCGTCGCGCTGCTCGTTCAGCGCCGACGATGCGCGCAGCTGAGGGTTGGTCTTGTGCGCGCTCGCCACGAAGGCATCGAGCGGCTGCAGCGCCTGCGCACTGTACGGCACGCTCGCCATCACCAGGGCAACCAGGCCCGGCTGATACTTCAAGTCCATGGGCCCCGGACTATGCCGTCAGTCCGGAACTATCGCAACGACATGTTGCGTTAAGGAGTCACTAAGATTTGTACGCGGCACGATGGCGCAGCGGTCGACCGGGCGCTAATGCAACGCCATGTGGCGTTAAGGAGAGCGGTGGCGGGAACGAAGAAGAAGTTGGCCAGGGCGCCGGTGACGCGGGGTGTGCGCGTCGGCGGACGCAGCAAGCGCGTGGTCGAGGCCGCACTGCGCGCGGCCGTGAACGAGCTGGCCCGCAGCGGCTACACGGCCTTTCAGATCGAAGAGGTGGCGCGCGAGGCGGGCGTCAACCGCACCTCGATCTATCGCCGCTGGCCAACCAAGGCGAAGCTCCTGGAGGCCGCGCTGCGCGAGGTCTCGCCGTTCCACAATACGCAGGCGATGACCGGCAACCTCCGCCGCGACCTGCTCGATCTGTCGCAGCGGCTGGTGCGCTGGATGCGCTCGGCGCAGGGCAAGACCCTGATGAGCCTGCTGACCCGCGACGTGCGTCCGCCCGAGCTGGTGCGCCTCGCGCGCACGCTCGGCGACGAGTCGCTCGCGCCCTGGTGGGCGCTGGTCGAAAGCGCCAAGTTGCGCGGCGAGATCGCGCGCGGCATCGACGCCAGGCTGCTGATCCAGATGATCCTGGCCCCGGTGACCGTGCGCCTGGAGCGCGGCGAGCGTGTGAACACCAAGGTGCTGACCACGCTGATCGACGTGGCCGTCTCGGGTGCCGCCCCCGGTCAGCGCCGCACGCGTGCACGCTAGAGGGGTGCTCAGCCGCCCTTCTTGAGCGCTTCGTCGATCTGCGACGAGATGGCCTCGAAGTTGGTCGGGTCCGCGATGCGCGCGCCGTTGAGGAACATCGTGGGCGTGCCCTGCACGGCGACGTCTTCGCCCATCTTCAGCTCGCCATCCACGGCTGCGACGTACTCCTTGCTGTCGAGCGACTTCTTGAACTTGTCGACGTTCAGCCCGAGCTCCTTCGCGTAGCCCTCGAGCGAGGCGCGATCGAGCTTCTGCTGGTTGGCGAACAGCTTGTCGTGGAACTCCCAGAACTTGCCTTGCGCGTTGGCGGCCAGCGAGGCCTCCGCCGCGGTGTGCGCGTCCTTGTGGAACGAGAGCGGGAACTGGCGGAACACGAAGCGCACCTTGTCGCCGTACTTCTCCTTCACCTTGTGCGTGGCTTCGGCCGCGCGCGAGCAGTACGGACACTGGAAGTCCGAGAACTCGACGATCGTGACCTTGGCGTCGGCCGGACCGAAGGCGGGCACCGCACCCTGCGCCAGCGCAGTCGCCTTCTCGGCGCTGAGCGGCTTGTTCTTCTCTTCCTGCTTCTTCAGGTCGGCGAGCACCTCGTCGTAGTGCTCGATCATCAGCGCGCAACGATCGGGCGCGAACGTCTTGGCCTGCGACTTCACCATCTCGCAGGTCTGCGTGCTGTCGCCGATGTCCGTGCACAGCTTGGCGATCAGCTCGTCGCACTTCTTACCCTGCTCGCCGAGCTTCTTGAGCGTGAAGTCGACCTTGGTCAGCGCCGTGGCGCAGGCCTCGGGCGCGAGCAGCTCGCTCGCGCTCTTGATGGTGGTGCAGGTGGTCGACTGCTCGCCGGCTTCCTTGCACACCCGGGCCGAGTAGTCGGCGCACGCAGTGGCACTGGTGGCCTTGGTCTTGTCCTTGCCGCGCGAGGCCTGATTGCAGCCTACCAACGCGGCAACTGCTACCAGCGTGGAGATGATCGAGTGAGCTTTCACGAAATATCCTTTACCTGGAGGCGCAGCAAAACTGTGCGCGTTCGCTCTGGGCCCGCGAGGATAGTCCCCGTTCCGCCATGTGCCCAGCCAGCGCGCGTACGGAGCTGCCCTCGGGCTGGGTGCAAGCGCCGTTTCGCTCGCATTGACAGGAGCTTGGCACGCCAGGGGCCTTGGTTCTCGCGGCTCCCGCGCGTACCCTTGCGGGGTGCCTCACAGGGCGCTGGAGGACCTTTGACACTGCCTGGCAGCTTCGATAAGTCGCAGGCGGTCCTGCGTGCGATCTTGGAGAGCCCGCAAGGCATCGTCATCTTCGCGCTCGACCGCGGCTATCGCTACCTCGCATTCAACGAGAACCACGCGCGCACCATCCAGCTGATCTGGGGCGAGTCGATCAGCGTGGGCATGAACATGCTCGACGTGATCAAGCGCGGCGACGACCGCGAGAAGGCCAAGCAGAACTTCGATCGCGCGCTGCGCGGCGAGAGCTTCACGCTGCACGAAGCCTACGGCGACGAGCTGCTCGAGCGCCGCTACTACGAAGACGCCTACAACCCGATCCGCGACGACGGCAGCGTGATCGGCCTGACCGTGTACCTGACGGACATCACCGAGCGCCGACGCGCCGAGCTGGAGCTGGAGGGCTACCGAACGCGGCTCGAGGAACTGGTCGAGCGCCGCACCTCGGAGCTGAAGTCCGCGCACGAACAGCTGCTGCACGTGCAGAAGCTGGAGAGCCTCGGCGTGCTCGCGGGCGGCGTCGCGCACGACTTCAACAACCTGCTGGCGGTGATCCTCGGGCGCACCGAGCTCGCAGCGGGAGCGATCGCACGCGACAGCCCCGCGCACGCCCACCTCTCGCTGGTGCAAGAGACCGCGCTCGAGGCGCGCATGCTGACCAAGCAGCTGCTCGGCTACTCCGGCAAGGGCAAGTTCCTGGTCCAGCTGGTCGACTTGAACCAGCTGATCGAGAGCATGATGCAGCTGCTCCGCGCGTCGATCAGCCGCGCCGTCACGCTGACCTTCGACCGCGAGCCCGAGCCGCAGCTGGTGGAGGCCGACAGCACGCAGCTGCGGCAGGTGGTGCTCAACCTGGTCACCAACGCGGCAGAGGCGATCGGCGATCAGGTCGGGCAAGTCACGATCCGCACGCGCACGCGCGACGTCGATCGCGGCTACCTCGCACTCACCCGCGCGCAGCCGCCGATCGTGCCCGGCAGCTACGTCTCGATCGAGGTGGAGGACGATGGCTGCGGCATGGAAGAGAGCGTGCGCGGCAAGCTGTTCGATCCGTTCTTCACCACCAAGTTCGCGGGCCGCGGGCTGGGCCTGGCGGCGGTGCTCGGCATCGTGGCCGGCCATCGCGGCAGCATCGCCGTCACCAGCACGCTGGGCGAAGGCAGCACGTTTGCGGTGTTGTTGCCCTCCGTGGGCGCCGACCGCGAGCCACCCAAGCTGCGCTCCACGCCGCCCGCTCCGAACACCGAGCGGCGTGGCACGGTGCTGGTGATCGACGACGAGCGTGCGGTGCGCTCGGTGACCGCGGTATCGCTGGAGTCCGCGGGGCACGTGGTGGCTACGGCCGCGAGCGGCCGCGAAGGCATCGAGATCTATCGCGCGCGCCGCGGCGAGATCGAGCTGGTGCTGCTCGACCTGACGATGCCGGACATGAACGGCGAGCAGACACTGCGCGCGCTGCAGGCGCTCGATGCGCGCGTGCAGGTGCTGGTGATGACCGGCTACGCCGAGGACGAGCTGCACGAGAAGTTCCAGCCGGACGAGCTCGCGGGCTTTCTGGCCAAGCCGTTCGCGCGCGACGAGCTGTTCGGCGCCGTCGATGCCGCACTCCGGCGCGCGCGCCGATCAATCCAGGATCGGTAAGCCCGCCGCTGGAGTGCGCAGCGTCAGCAGGTTCGGCTCGGGTGTGCCGGGGATCAGGCCGAACGCCTTGAGGAAGTCGAGATCGGCGATGTACAGCGTCTTCTTGTCGCCGTGCTCCACGCCGAAGGCGAGGCCCGCGGGACCGTTGAGCAGCGCGTTGGTCGACTCCACGCGCACGTGGCCGTTCTTCTTCACGGACACCAGCTGGTTCTGCGCGCCGACGGCGACCCACAGCCGCTTGTCCTTGTCGAACGCCATCGCGTCCGCACCGACGAGCGCAGGGGCCTGCGCGACCAGCTCGATCGACTTGAAGCTGCCGTCGTTCTTGAGCGCGACTTCGAGGATGCGTCCGTAGTCGAGGTTGCCGACGTAGAAGCTCTTCTCGTTCTTCGCGAACGCGATGCCGTTGACGCCTTGTTGCCCGAACAGCAGCGCGGGCGCGGCGGGATTGCCCTTCAGCAACGCATGATCGAGGAACAGCGACGTGTTGCCGGCATCGTCGACCTTGAAGATGCGGCCGCCGATCGGATCGGTGACGAACAGGTTGCCCTCGTCATCGAACGCGAGATCGTTCGGGCCAGCGCTCGGATCGAGCGCGGCGTACTCCTCGATTGCGCCCTGCTCGCAGGTGCGCCACACGAATGCGCCCACGATGTTCGGATTGAGGCTCGTGCTCGCGTTGTACACGCAGCCATCCGGTCCCACCTTCACGCCGAGCGCGAACGCCTCTTCGACGGGCAGCTTCGACCACTGTTCGAGGTCCCCTTCGGGCGTGAGGCGGCGGATGGTGTTGCCCATCGACAAGAAGAGGTTGCCTCCGTCGTCGAAGGCGATCGACTCGGGCAGCTCACCCAGCGTCGGATCGAAGCTGCGTGCGAGGATCGGTTCCTCCGCGTGTGCCGTCAAAGCAGCCAAGCTCGTGATCGAGAACAGCAGTGCCCCTACGCGATTGCGCATGATGATGGTCCCTCCCCGCGTTCGTGCGAACGCCCGGGAAGGGTACCTCTAGCGGCTTCGCGACAGGTAGCCCATCTCGGGGTGCTCAGGGGAAGCGCAGACCGATCGAGAGGTCCCACGTGCGCGCCCAGCCGAACGTGATGTCGCGGCGGTGGCCGAGCACGGTCATGTCCACCGGGTTGTAGACATCGCGCAGCTTGCTGACGTAGCCGCTCGCGCCAGCTCCGAACGCAAACTCGCCGACCAACGCCAGACCTTCGCTCAGGTACAGCGTTGCCCACACGGGGATGCGCCCGAAGATATCGACGGCGTAACGCCAGTCGTCGGGCTGCACGTACGCGGACTTGAGCCCGAAGCCGAAGCCCAGGTAGAACGGGTCGGCGAGGTGAAACTCGAAGGTAGGTCCGGCGTAGCCGCCCCAGGACGTGAACGCGCCGCCCCAGCTGACGGTCGGCTCGATGCGGAACCCGACGCCGGTGCCGCCGAGCTGGATCGGGATCGCCAGGTAGTAGCCGCGACGTGACGCGGTGTGACAGATGCGATCGGTGGGGTCGCAGCCGCGCGTGCTGGTGAGCCCATACTTCGTCAGCTCTTCCTGCGGCAGCTCGTCGGCGCCGCGGATGTACAGCGGGTTGTCGAAGGAGCCGCTGCTGACGTGCGCGACGCCGA
>DASUME010000652.1:0-5456 GCA_036277895.1 Polyangiales bacterium | reverse complement strand
CCGTCGTCGCAGGCTTCGCTGCCGCCATTCTGGTCCTCCAGCTCACCGTCGCCGCAGACCCAGCTGTTGAAGGAGAGCTGGTCGAGGTACCAGCGGTCGACGGAGCCGAAGGCACCCGAAGGCTGCGCCACGGACACCACCACGCGCGTCACCTCGCTGCTGGATGCGCGCGCGAAAGGCGAGCGGCCGCTGCTCGCTGGCAACGAGTCATCGGACACCTGCGCGTCGCCATTGAACGTCCTGACGCGGATCTGCATGCCCGCGCCAAGCACGTCGAACGAGAGCTCGTGCACGGGCGCGGCGAAGCCGATTCGGATCTCGCTCGGCTGCAGGTTGTTGTAGGCGCCCGCGAGCGCGTTCATGCCGGAGATGCCGCCGATCGTGTCGCCGAGCAGCCCGCCGCTGACGACGATGCGCTGGAAGCCGCTGGTCTCCCCGGTCTCGATCGACGACACGCCGCACGGCGCGTACAGGCTCGCGGGCTTGTCGACGAAGCTGTTGCCGATCAAGACGCTGCCCGCCAGCTGGGTGCCGGCGCAGTCGGCCTCGAAGCCGATCGTGGTTCGACGCTGCGCGAGCGCGCTGGCCGGCACCAGGACCGCGATCAATAGCAAGACACCTATCCAGCGCGGTCCGGGGCGTATCGAGGCACGAAGCATGAGAGTCCTATGTAGCGTCGCGAAGCTAGGCAACAACCATGCGCGCAACCCGGTCGCCGCGCAAAGGGCGCCGACGGCCGACGCAGGCTAGGGTTGCGGCGTTGGCGTGATCGCCCGAACGAGCCAATAGTTGGCTCGCACGCAACCTCGCAACGGCTCTGCCCGATACCTACCACGCATGTCGTTCGCTCGTTCAGGTCTGCTGTGGATAGCCCTCTGCCTGTCTGCCCGCGTGGCGCACGCGCAGCCGATGGGTGAGGTCGTGGTGGTTCCGTTCGGTACGGGTGAGCTGGAGGCAGCCCTCGGTGCCACCGCTTCCCTGGAGGCGGAGCTGTCGGACGCGCGGGTCACCCTCATCCCGCTGCACGACGCGCGCGACCGCTTCACGGCGCGCTCGCGTCCCCCGCAGACCCCGAGCGAGTCCGATCTGGATGTGCTCGCGAGGGCGGCTCATGACGCGATCGAGCACGTGGCCTTCGGTCGCACGGCAGCGGCGCAGAAGAGCGTGCGCGAGGTGATCACGCGCGCCGAGCGAACGCTGGAGTCGCTCAACCGCGAGACCAGCACCGCCCGGCACATCCTCGATGCGTGCCTGTCGCTGGTGCGCAGCGCGCTGCAGAGTGGCAAGCGGGACCTCGCGCTGGAGCAGGCCACGCGTTGCCGGCGCCTGGTTCCGGACCTGATGCCGAGCGAAGATGCGCACCCGGCGAACGTGGTGGGTGTGCTGGCCGAGGCCGACAACCTGCTTCGCCGCATGCGCATCGGGCACCTCGCCGTCAGCAGCGCCCCCGAGACCGGCTGCTCGGTCTACGTCAACGGTCGGCACCTCGGCACCACGCCGTTTCGGCTCGATCGCGCGGCGGCCGGCGACTACCGGGTGCAGGTCGAGTGCAACCGCACGCTGGCGCGCGTGCACCTGGTCCAGCTCGGCGATCAGCCGGTCAGCCTGCTCGTCGACACCCAGTTCGACCGCACGATCGCGAGCGATCCGCGCCTGCTGCTGCGCTACGCGAAGGCCTCGGACGCGAGCGAGCAGGCGGTGGTGCACGCGGTCCAGATCGGCCGCGAGATCGGCGCCACCGACGTGATCCTGGTCGGGGTGCGCGACGGCAAGGCCGAGATCCTGCGCGTGCAGGTCGACCAGCAACGACTGGTCGCGCGCGCGACGGCGCCCTGGACCGAACGCCACGGCTTTCCTCGCGCGGCGATCGATCAGGCGATCACCGTGCTCGCGGAGGCGCGGCTCGAGGGTACGCCGAGCCTCAAGCAGAACACGGAAGAGCTGCCGGTGACCACGCAGCAGACGGCGAGCGAGCCGCTGCCGCCCGAACCGCCGCCCGCGGTCGTCGCTGCCGAGCCAAGCGCGGATGCACCGGCTCCCGCCGTCGAGGAGCCGGAGAAGCCAAAGTCGGCCCCCGCCTCGCCGGAGCGCTCGCGCCGCAGACGCCGGATCGCCGGCTACAGCATGCTGGCCGCGGCGGTGGGTATCACCGTGCTCGGCATCGGCTACGACCTGCGCGCGCACCAGATCAACAACGAGCTGAGCAGCATCGACGTCGAGAACGCGCAGAGCGAGACGCCGGAGGGCATGGGCGAGTCGCAGCGGCTGGACGATCTCAACGCCAAGTTCGCGAACGCGCAAAAGCTGCGCTGGCTGGGGATCGCGGGGCCGGTGTTGGCGACGGCCACGGTGTTCACGGTGACGGAGCCACGCGCGTTCGTACCCTGGTGGAGCTACGCGCTGGCGGGTGCGGGCGTGGGCTTAATCGTCGGCGGCGTGCTGGAGATCAAGCGCGACGGCGAGTGCGACATTTACGAGGACGATCCCGAGATGGGCTGCCGCGTCTCGAAAGACACCGGAGCGCGCGGTGCGCTGCTGATCGCGGCGGCGGCGCCGTTCCTCAGCGTGCCTTTCGCGCAGTGGATACGGCTCACCCCCGAGCGCCAGGTCGCCGTCGCGCCGAACGTGGGCCCGGGGCGCGTCACGCTCATGCTGCACGCCCGCTTCTGAGGCCCGAGGCCCGAGGTTTTGCCCTCCGGGACCGACCTGGGCGATAGTAGGCGCTCCCCCAAACGGCGAGCCGTAGCATTGACCATGACGTATCGCGGATTCACTTCGATTTGCGCGCTGGCGTGCGCCCTGGCGGCGTTCGCCGCTAGCCCCGCGCGCGCGGATCGCGTGGCGGTGATGGTCCCGCCGCGCACCGACCAGACGCCCTCCGGCGAGGCCGGCGAGGCCGCCAGCGAGGAGCTCGCGCGGCTGCTGCGCTGGGACAGCTTCAACGTGATCTCCCCCGGCCAGGCCGGTGCGGCGGCCGAGGGGCAGCAGAAGAGCGGCGCCTTCTCGCGCAACTTCGATCCGATGTTCTGCATCACGCCCGAGTGCGCGGAAGAGTATCGCAAGCTGTTCGACGGCCTGTTCGCCGTGCAGCTCGCGCTCAACAGCAAGAGCGGTCGCCTGCTCAACGTGACCGTGGTGCTAACCGAGGGCGTGAAGGCGTTCTACAGCGCGAGCGCACCGGTGGAAGGCAACGACGTGCGCGAAGCCACGCGCGAGGCCTACGGGCAGGCGCGCGAAAAGCAGCGCCTCGGCGCCGGGCCCTGGCTGAGCGTCACCGGGTATCCCGAGCGCGCGACGGTGTACCTCGACAAGGTCGAGTTCGGACACCTGCCCGTGCAGAAGCGGCGCCTCGCGGCCGGTCCGCACCAGCTCGAGGTGCGCGCCGAGCAGTACGTCAGCGACGTGCGCACGATCAACGTGCCGGGCAACATCGATCACCACGAGACGGTGGTGGTGGCGCTGCGGCGCGCGGAGGAGCTGCCGCGCTCGGAGCTCGACGCACCGCGCTCGCGGATCCGGCGCTCGCCGTGGGACTGGGCCGTGGGCGGGGTGGTGGCGGCCGTGGGCGCGGCCCACCTGGCCGCCGGCATCTACCAGAAGACGCGTGAAGGCGACTGCGCCGACCGCAACAACGGCGTGTGCACCGAGGTGTACGGCTCTGGCGGCGGCGTGAAGCGCGACAACCTGTTGATCGGGCTCGGCGCGGCCGGTGTGGCCGCGGGTGGGCTGATCATGGGGCTGGGGCCGATCGGCACGTTGTCGATGCGCGCAGACAAGCAGAGCGCACTGCTCGAATTGAAGGGGAAGTTCTGATGCGGCAGCGCGCGCTCTGGTTGGTCTCACTCTCACTCTCGGCCTGCTACCTCGGCCCGGACAAACACCGCGAGGCGGACGACGTCACGGTCCAAGAAGCCGGTGTGCAGGCCGAGGACGCATCCGTGGTGGTGACGCTCGACGGCTCGATGGATGCCACCACGCCGCCCGCGGACGCCAATGACTCCGGCTACGACGCCGGCTGCACGTCGGACCTGCAGTGTCCGCTTGCGTTCCCGCAGTGTCGCAACGGCGACTGCGTGGCCTGCGCGGAGGCCAACGACTGCGCGCGCTTCGCCGACACGCCCAACTGCGGCCCGAACGGGACCTGCGTCGTCTGCACCAGCGATCACACGCAGCTGTGCACCAGCGCGACGCCCGCCTGCGACACGAACACCAACGCCTGCGTGCAGTGCGTGGCCGACGCCGACTGCCCCAGCGAAGCCAAGGCCGCCTGCGGCACCAACCGCAGCTGCGGCGCCTGCACCGAAGACGCCGACTGCTCCCGCTTCGGCAAGGTCTGCGACGCCAAGAGCGGCGCCTGCGTCCAGTGCCGCCCCGACACCGAGACCAGCGACTGCAAAGACGGCACCGCCTGCAACCCCAAGACCCTCACCTGCACCAAGCGCCAACGCAACTCAGTGTCGACCTGCAACGCCTGCGACTCCGACACCGAGTGCGTAACCGACCACCGCTGCATCCCGATGACCTTCGGCGCGGAGAAGCAGGACCTGGGAGGCTTCTGCCTCAAGCGCGCATCGACGGGCTGCCCCCGCATGTACCTGCGCAAGATCGCACGGGCTAGTACGAACGGGATCGCTGCCGAGACCTATTGTTCGATCGATGAGGCTGTGAGCAGCTGCGGGGCACTTGCGGCCTTCGGTACGTCCTGCACCAACGACGAGAGTTGCGGGGCGCCGGGCGCGCGCTGCGAGTCGATCAACGGCTCGCTCAACTTGTGCTCGTACAGCTGCCAAATCACCGCTGACTGCAAGAGCGACGCTTTTCCGTGCAGCGGCATCGATAGTTACTGCGGCGGCACCTGACGGCGAACTGGGGCAACTTTAGCGTAGGTCATCGTCGGAGCCGTTGGACGAGCTCGACGCATTCACGGTCCGACACGCACGCTTCGCAGTGCTCCGCGGTGCCGCCGGGCTTTCGCCGGGCGGCCTTGGCGGGCAGTCGTCAGCGCTGGATGCTCAGCCGAGCTCGTTGATGATCGAGCCGAGGGTCTTGCGGGCGTCGCCGAGGACCATGACGGTGTTTGCGTTGACGAACAGGTCGTTCTCGATGCCGCTGAAGCCGGAGCCGAGGCCGCGCTTGAGCACCATGACGGTGCGCGACTGGTCCACGTTGAACACCGGCATGCCGTAGATCGGGCTCTGCGGGTTGGTCTTGGCGGCGGGGTTCACGATGTCGTTGGCGCCGACGATCAAGGCGATGTCCGTCTGGCGGAAGTCGTCGTTGATGTCGTCGAGGTCGAACAGCGCGTCGTAGGGCACGTTGGCCTCGGCGAGCAGCACGTTCATGTGCCCGGGCATGCGGCCGGCTACGGGGTGGATCGCGAAGCGCACGTTGACGCCCTTCTTGGTCAGCGTGTCGTAGAGCTCGCGGACCGAATGCTGGGCCTGCGCCACGGCCAT
>DASUME010000651.1:0-2355 GCA_036277895.1 Polyangiales bacterium | reverse complement strand
ACGCACGACGACGTGCAGCGCGACTTCGGCATCGCCAGTGAGCGCGTCAGCAACGGCGTCGAGCGCGCGCGCTTCGAGCGGCCGAGCGCGGCCCGCGTGAGCCAGCTGCGGCGCCGGCTCGGGCTGGAAGAAGGCGAGCCGGTGCTCGTGAGCTTCGGCGGCATCGAGCCGCGCAAGAACACGCTGCGCCTGCTGGACGCGTTCCTCGCGCTGCGCACGCAGCTGCCGGTGCGCTGGCTGATCGTCGGCGGCGCGAGCATCCTCGACCACAGCGCGTACCGCGACGCGTTCGAGCAGCGGCTCTCGACCTGCAGCGACGCCGACAAGCGCGCGATCGTGTGCACGGGCGTGCTGAGCGAGCACGACATCACGGCGGCTTACGCGCTGGCGAGCGTGGTCGCCGCGCCGTCGCTGCGCGAGGGCTTCGGCCTGGTGGCGCTGGAGGCGCTGGCCGCGAGCGTGCCACTGGTCGCCTCGCGGCAGCCGCCGTTCACGGAGTACCTCGACGACGAGTGCGCGTTCCTCGTCGATCCGGAAGACACGAGCGCGATCGTGGCCGCGCTGTCTGCCGCGCTGCAGGGCTCGCCCGAGCGCGTGCAGAATGGGCTCGCGTGTGCGCGCCGCTTCGCGTGGGACAACGTGGCGCGCCAGCACGAGAGCTTCTACCGCAGCCTGTCGATCGCGAGCCCGGTGAGCGTGCGCCGAAGGAGCAGTCATGCCTGAGATGTATTTCGACGTGACCTGGCCGAGCGGGAAGCGCGAGCGATGTTATTCGCCCTCGCTCGTGATCGAGGACCACCTGACGGTCGGCCGCAGCTACCCGGTAGACGAGTTCGTGGCGTTGGCGCGCACCGCGCTCCAGATCGCGGCCGAGCGCGTGCGCCAGAAGTACGGCTTCTACTGCAGCGCCGCGCGCGACCAGCTGGCGCACATCGAGGCCACCGCCGAGCGCCTCACGCGCAGCGAGCGCGCCGGCCAGGTACGCGTCGAGGCCTTCGCCCGCAGCCCCTCCGGCTAGCGCTGCTGCGCTAGATTCTAGTACCAAGCAGGGAGCGTCGAGCAGCGCGCGCAACATCGCTTGCCGTTCCCCGATTCGTTCAGCGCGTCGAGAATGGGCCGACACCATGCGAGGCCCGCACCGATTTCGCGTTGGCATAGCGCTGCTGGGGCTCGCGTGCTCGATGCTCGCGTGCACGCCGGTGCCGCCCGCGCTGGAGGAGGTCACGATCCGGGACGGCGGGCGTGACACCGCAGCGCAGTCGTTCAACCAGATCACGGTGCACGTGGCGGGCTACCGAGGGCAGGGCCTCGCGCTGACGACCGACGGCGTGTACCAGCTGCCCGTGCCCTCGGACGGCATCTGGAAGATCGCGCTCGTCGCGCCGAGCCCGGACGTCCAGCTCCGCGTGTGGACGCAGCCGACCGAGCCTGACCAGGCGTGCGACGTCACCAAGCTCTCCGAGACCGCGTTCACGGTGGTCTGCCACGAGGCGCGCTGGCGCGTCTCCGGCGCGGTGCGCGGGCTGGCCGGCAAGGGGCTTCGTCTGGGGCTGTTCGACGAGCAGCTGGGCGAGCTTCCGCGCAGCGCGGTCACGGTCGCGGTCGACGGCACGTTCGAATTCAGCGAGCCGCTGCCGGACAACGTGCAGTTCGAGGTGCGCGTGCTGACGCAGCCGACCGAGCCGCGCCAGACGTGCGCGGTCGAGAACGCGAGCGGCTACGCAGACCTCGCGGACGTCGTCGACGTGCAGGTCGTGTGCAACACGCAGACCCACGTCTTCACGTCGGTGGTGACGGGGCTCAAGGGCAAGGGCCTGGTGGTGCGCAGCCTCGGCGGCAATCCCTTCCCGATCATCAACGATGGGATCACTACGTACGCGGACTATCCGCGCCCGGACGGCTTTCGCTACGACATCTCGATCGCCGCCCAGCCGAGCGGCCCCGACCAGGTGTGCGCGATCTCGAACGGCAAGGGCATCATCGACGGGGCCGACGTCACCTACTACATCGTGTGCGACGCCGCGGGCAACCTGCGCCTCTCCGAGGTCGGCGCCTGTCCGTTCCCCAGCTCGTCGTGTTGGTTCGAGATCTACAACGTCGGCGACGTCGCCGAGAGCCTGTCGTTCTATCGCATCCGCGCGCCCGCGATCTCGCCGCTCACGTACGTGCCCTCGCGCGTGTTCGCGCTGCCGGCGATCGTGGTGCCGCCGCGCAGCGCTGCGGTGCTGCAGGCCAGGACGCCGGGGGCGATCGCGGATGGCTCGGGCGTCTCTCATCTGGGCGACGGGGACATCGTGCCGTGGTGGAGCAAGGACGGCTTCGTCGAGCTGCTCAACCCGGCGGGCGCCACCGCGA
>DASUME010000650.1:0-8545 GCA_036277895.1 Polyangiales bacterium | reverse complement strand
CATGCAGCTGCTCGTGTATCGCGTCGACGGCGAGCAACACCCGGATGCGCTGGTCAATCGGTTGGGCGCCGCGTTCGAGGCCGCGAACATCAAGGGCGTCATCTACCGCGACGCCAACGACCCGCGCAGCTTCGGCGTTCTGACCTGGAGCGAGAACCCGGATCACTTCGTGACCGTGGTGCGCTCCGCGTTGCTGGAGCTCAAGGGCATCACGCTGCGCGACGACTACACGATGCTCGGCCGCACCTACGCGACCGGCTACGAGGACGACCTCGAGCACTGGCTGATCAACCGCCCGGCCGCGAACGCGACCCACGAGGAGTACCGCTGGGCGGTCTGGTACCCGCTGCGCCGTAACGGCGCGTTCGAGCAGCTGTCGATCAAGGAGCAGGCGGGCATCTTGCGCGAGCACGCGGCGATCGGACGCGCGTACGGCGAGCAGGGCCTGGCCACCGACATCCGGCTCGCGTGCCACGGCATCGACGCGAAGGACAACGAGTTCGTGATCGCGATCCTGTCCAAGGAGCTGTACCCGGCCTCGCACCTCGTGCAGCGCATGCGCAAGACGCAGCAGACGTCGCAGTACATCCAGAGCATGGGCCCGTTCTTCGTGGGCTACGTGGCGTGGCGCAAGGCCTGATCGCGGGGCGCGGGGACTACCTCGCCGGCCGCTGGGTCGCCGGCGACGAGGGCGCGCTCGAGCGCTACAGCCCGCGCGACTTCGCGGAGCTGGTGTCGGTGCACAGCACGCGCGCGGCGGCGGTCGAGGAAGCGGTCGCGGCGGCGCGCGCTGCCTTTCCGAGCTGGGCGCTGCGCACGCTCGACGAGCGCAGGGGGTTGTTGGTCCGGCTGAAGGCTGCGCTGGCGGCGCGTGCGGATGACCTCGCCTGGGCGATCGTGCGCGAGGTGGGCAAGCCGCTCTGGGAGGCGAAGACCGAGGTCGCCGCCGCGCTGAACAAGATCGACGTCACGCTCGGCGAAGGGCTGAGCCTGGTCGACGAGCGCGTGCTGAGCGCCGAGCTGCGCTACGCGTTCCGTCCGCACGGCGTCGCGGCCGTGATCGGGCCGTTCAACTTCCCGCTGCACCTGGTGCACGGGCACGTCGCGCCCGCCTTGCTCACCGGCAACACGGTGGTGATCAAACCCAGCGAGCTCGCGCCGAGCGTGGGGCAGCTGTACGCGGAGTGCTTCGAGGCCGCGGGCTTCCCGGCGGGCGTCGTGAACGTCGTGCAAGGCGCAGGCGGCGCGGGCGCCAGTCTGAGCGCACATTCGGACGTGGACGTGGTGATGTTCACCGGCAGCTACGCGGTGGGACAAGCGATCAAGCGCGCGACCCTGGAGCAGCCGCACAAGCTGCTCGCGCTCGAGCTCGGCGGCCGCAACCCCGCGCTCGTGCTGGCCGACGCCGACCTCGACAAGGCGGCGCACGACGTGCTGTGGGGCGCGTTCGTGACCTGCGGCCAGCGCTGCAGCGGCACCGCGGTCGCGCTGGTCGAGCGCGCAACGTACGCGGCGTTCGCGGCCAAGCTGACCGAGAAGCTGGCCGGGATCCGCGTCGGCGACCCGCTTCAGGACGTGTTCATGGGGCCGCTGATCAGCGCCGCGGCGCGCGAGCGCTACCTCGCGCAGCTGGCCGAGGCAGAGGCCGCAGGCGTGCGGCGGCTGGCGGGAGGCCACACGATCGGCGGCAACGGTGCGTACGTGAGCCCCACGCTGCACGAGGTCGAAGCGCGCGGCATCGCCTACGAGCGCGAGGAGCTGTTCGGGCCGGACCTGGCCCTGGAGGCGGTCGACGACCTCGAGCACGCGATCGCGCGCGCGAACGAGAGTCCGTACGGCCTGAGCGCCAGCGTGTTCACGGCCCGCGATGATGCATTCGCGTCCGCGTTTGCCCGCTTGCGCTACGGCTGCGTGAACCACAACGCGCCCACGTGTGGCGCTTCTGCCCGGTTGCCGTTCGGCGGGCTGCGCAAGAGCGGCAACCATCGCCCGGCGGCGCTGTTCGCGACGCTCTATGCTAGCTATCCAGTGGCCAGTATTCGCGGTCCGGCCACGCTCGATGTCGCGAAACTCTCGCCTGGGTTCGGGTGGTGAAGTTCGCGGCGAGCGCCGATAACCTCCCATTCACGCCGCGATGCGAAGTAGCATGCGCAGTTGGACTCGCAGGGGTTGCTCGGCGAGCTGGGTGCAGCACGGGTGGCGCGCGGAAACGACGACAAAGCAGCGCCTTCGGGGCTCGATAAGGGCTCGCGCGCAGAACCGCGCGCGTCGACATTGTGGCCGAGCGCAGGCGACAGCAGCTCCGGACTGCGCGACAAGCGCGCGGTCGCGGGTACGCCCAAGGAGGGTGTGCCGCGCGTGGGGCCGTTCGAGCTGCTGAGCCCGATCGGCAGCACGGCCTACGGGCGAGCGTTCCGCGCGCGGCGGCAGGAGCGCGAGGTCGCGCTGCACTTCCTGGTCCTCGACGACGACGGGGAGGGCACGCTGGCCAGTGCGCTGCCGCTGGCTGTGGCGCGCTGTGCTCAGTTGTCGCACCCGAACGTGATCGCGGTCGAGCAGCAGGGCCGGAACGAAGAAGACGGCGCGTACTACCTGGTGACGGAGCTGCTGGACGGCGTCTCGCTGGCGGCGGCACTCGATGACGCGGACGCGTTCCCGCTCACGCGCGCGCTGAAGATTGCGCTGCAGATCGCGCGCGCGCTGCGGGCCGCGCACAAGCTGGGCATCGCGCATGGAGCGCTGTCGCCGGCCAATGTTCGGGTCAGCCAGGTGCTGGGCGGCGAGCTAGTGCGCGTGGTCGGCTTCGACTGCGCCGCGTTGTCGCCGCACTCGCCCGCGCTCACGGGCCCGTACCAGGCGCCCGAGCGCGGCAAGGGCCGCACGCCCGACACGCGCGGGGATATCTTCGCGCTCGGGGCGCTGGTCTACCGCATGCTCGTGGGCGAGCCGCCCACGGTCGAAGCGGGCCTGCGCGCGCCGTCTCTGTCCAACGTGAGCCGTGAGCCGGTCCCGCGGGCGCTCGACGAGCTGATCGCACGTTGCCTCGAGCCGGACCCGAGCTTGCGCCAGTCGGATCTCACGTCGCTGATGCGCGGGCTGCGCGAGGTCGCGCGCGAGCTGAACCTGGCGGGCCTCGATGACCGCATGACCCCGCTCGGCGCGCCCAGCCTGCCGCCGATCGATACGCTCGACCCGGACTCCAGCGGCGCGTTGTTCGCTGCCGAGGCGAGCTCCAAGCGCGGCAGCGCTGCGTGGGTGATCGCGGGGCTGATGCTCGCGCTGGCGGCGGTCTGGCTGGTCTGGGAAGCGAGCACGCGCGTGCGGCCCGAGGTGCAGCGCAAGTCCGCCGAGCCGCGCCGCGACGATCCCTGAGCTATAGCCCGGGGCATGGACCGGGTGCTGGTAGTGGGAGCTTCGTTGGCCGGCGTGCGCGCGGCGATCGCCTTGCGCAAGCACGGCTACCGGGGCGCGCTCGAGGTGATCGGCGAGGAGCTGCACGCGCCTTACGATCGGCCGCCGCTCTCGAAGGAGATCCTGAGCGGCGCCTGGACCCGCGAGCGCATCGGGCTGCTCAAGGCGGAGGCGGACTTCTCGCTGCGGCTCGGCGTGCGTGCGGAGGGGCTCGACCTCGCGCGGCGCAGCGTGCGCAGCAGCGCGGGGGAGCTGCCCTTCGATGGGCTGGTGATCGCGACCGGGGTGCGCGCGCGCCGGCTCGCGCATGTGCAGGGGCACGTGCTGCGCACGGTCGACGACGCGCTGGGGCTGCAGGCCGCGCTGCGCGAGGCGCGCTCCTTGGCGATCCTCGGCGCGGGCTTCGTGGGCGCGGAGGTGGCTTCGAGCGTGCGGCGGACAGACCTGAAGCTGACCTTGATCGAGCAGGCCGAGCAGCCGCTGGAGAGGCCGCTGGGCAGCCGGATGGCGTCGCTGCTCGCGGCGCTGCACGGCGAGCACGGCGTCGAGCTGCGCACCGGCGTGTCGGTGCGCCAGCAAGAGGCACACAGGTTGCGGTTGAGCGACGGCAGCGTGGTCGCGGCCGAGCAGGTGTTGGTCGCCGTCGGCGCGCAGCCGAACACTGAGTGGCTCGACGGTTCTGGCCTGGCGATCGACGACGGCATGCGCTGCGACGACGCCTGCCGCGCGCTCGATGCACAGGGCAGCGTGGTTCCCGGGGTGGTCGGTGCGGGCGACGTGGTGCACTACCGAAGCGCGCTGTTCGACGAGAGCTTCCGCGTGGAGCACTGGACGCACGCCGCCGAGCAAGCCGACCGGGCCGCGCGCACGCTGCTCGGCGACGGCTCACCCTGGATCAACGCGCCGCTGTTTTGGTCCGATCAGTACGGCCTGCGGATCCAGTTCGCGGGCCGGAAGGGGGAGCGCCTGCACCTGTGCGAGGGCACGCCGGAAGAGTGGCGCTTCGTGGCGCTGTACGGGCGTGGAGACACGCTGACCGGTGCGCTGGCGGTACGCCGGCCCGCGCAGCTGATGCGCTACCGAAAGCTGATCGAGGCGCGCGCGAGCTTCGACGAGGTGGTCGCCTCGGTGTCCAGCTAGCGCGCGGAGGAACGCGCGCGTCGACCCAGTGAGTTTCCTTGCGGCCAGAGCGGGGGACGGGTAGCGTCACGCGCGTGTCTCGCTGGGCGATCATCTCCACGCTCGCTCTGCTGAGCGCCTCGTTTGTCGCCCTGGCGCAGGACGCCGGCGTCGAGGCATCGCCGAAGGCGCAGGGCTACACGCCCCGCGCGAGCAAGGCCGGCGCGAAGCGCGACCTCGACTGGTCCAAGCAGCGCGCCGCCGGCGTCGTCGTGATCCCGATCCAGGGCACGATCGACCTCGGCTTGGCCGCGCTCGTGAAGCGCACGCTGGCTCACTACCCCAAGGCCGGCGTGTTCCTGCTCGACATCAACACGCTCGGTGGGCGCGTCGATGCGGCGATCGAGATCCGAGACTCGCTGCTGGAGTCGCCGATCCCCACGATCGCCTTCGTGCACCCACGTGCGATCAGCGCCGGCGCGCTGATCTCGTTCGCGTGCGACGCGATCGTGATCGCGCGTGGCGGCACGATCGGCGCGGCCACGCCGATCCAGCTCGAAGAGGGCAAGGCGGAGGCGGTCTCGGAGAAGATGACCAGCTACTTCCGCACCGAGATGCGCGCGACCGCCGAGGCGAACGGACGGCGCGGCGACGTGGCGGAGGCGATGGTCGATGCCTCGGTGGTGATCGAGGGCTACGACCCGGCCGACAAGCTGCTCACGCTCGACACCGAGGGCGCGCTCGGCATCGGCATCGCGGACGTGCAGGCCGACGACATCGAGGCCGTGCTGGCCGCGCTGAACCTGACCGGAAGCGCGCGCGAGCTCACCAGCGAGAACTGGGCGGAGAAGCTGGTTCGGTTCATCACCGATCCGGTGGTGAGCGGGCTGCTGATGTCGCTCGGCTCGCTCGGCATCCTGGTCGAGCTGTACGCGCCGGGGCACTTGCTCTCCGGGGCGGTCGGCGTGATCTGCCTGCTGCTGTTCTTCGGTGGGCACCTGATCGTGAACCTGGTGGGGCTCGAGGAGCTGATCCTGCTCGCCGCGGGCGCGGGCTTGATCGCGCTCGAGGTGTTCGTCATCCCCGGCTTCGGCGTGATCGGGATCGCGGGCATCCTGTGTGTGATGGCCGCGCTCGTGCTGAGCACGATCGGGCTACCGCTCAAGGTGGTGGTCGCGACGGGCGCGTGGGTCGAGCCGCTGACGCGCGTGGCGATCGCGCTCGCGCTGACGATGGTCGGCATGATCATCGCGGCGCGTTATCTGCCGCGCACGCGCCTGTTCAGCGGGCTGATCTTGAAGAGCGCGCTCACGTCCAACACCAGCCACGACGGGCCGCGCAGCTTCGTCTCCGCGGACGAGTCGAAGTACGTCGGGCAGAGCGGCGTCGCCGAGAGCGACCTGCGGCCGGTGGGTGTGGCGCGCTTCGGCGAGCAGCGCATCGACGTGGTGAGCGAAGGCGGCTACGTGCGTGCGGGCAGCCGTGTGCGCGTGATCGCGGTCGAGGGGGCGCGCATCGTGGTGCGCGCGGAAGCCGAAGATCTCGGCTGACGGGGCAATAGCGATGGATGCGTCCAGTCTCATTACGTTCTTTATCGTGATCTTCCTGATCTTCGTCGGGGGCTCGTTCTTCTTCTGGTTGATCCCACTCCAGCTGTGGATCGCGGCCTGGTCGAGCGGCGCCTACGTGGGCTTGATGACGCTGGTGGCGATGCGGCTCAGGCGCGTGGCGCCGCAGGGCATCGTCAACCCGCGCATCACCGCCATGAAGGCGGGCCTCGACATCCGGCTCGACCTGCTCGAGTCGCACTACCTCGCGGGCGGCAACGTGCAGCGGGTGGTGAACGCCTTGATCAGCGCGGACAAGGCGGGCATCCAGCTGGCCTTCCAGCAAGCCGCGGCCATCGATCTCGCCGGGCGCGACGTGTTCGAGGCGGTGCAGATGAGCGTCAATCCGCGCGTGATCACCACGCCCAAGATCAGCGCCGTCGCCAAGGACGGCATCCAGCTCTTGGTGGTGGTGCGCATCACGGTGCGCTCCAACATCAACCGCCTGGTGGGCGGCGCCACCGAGGAGACCGTGCTCGCGCGTGTGGGCGAGGGCATCGTGTCGACGATCGGCAGCGCGCAAGGCTACAGCGAGGTGCTGGAGAACCCGGACCGCATCTCCAAGAACGTGCTCGGCCGCGGCCTCGACAGCGGCACGGCGTTCGAGATCTTGTCGATCGACATCGCCGACATCGACGTGGGCGCGAACATCGGCGCCAAGCTGCAGACCGAGAAGGCCGAGGCCGACAAGCAGGTCGCGCAAGCGCATGCCGAGAGCCGGCGCGCGATCGCGGTCGCTGCCGAGCAGGAGCAGCGCGCCCAGGTCGAAGCGATGCGCGCCAAGCTGGTCGAGTCGGAGGCGCAGATCCCGATGGCGATCGCGGACGCGCTGCGCGCCGGGCGGCTCGGCGTGATGGACTATTACCAGATGCGCAACGTGCAGGCGGACACGGACATGCGTAGCTCGATCGGCAAGGACCCACCCAAGTGAAGCCCCCCGTGAAGGCTGCGCAGCCCAAGCGCGACCTGATCCGCAAGCTGGTCGCGGCCGAGATCCTGGCCAAGCGCGGCGAAGGGCCGCTCGCGCTGCGCCCGCCGCCCAAGCGGCCGTCGGTGGGCTGAGATGGAGCGACTGGTCATCGCCCTGCTGAAGCTGGTGCTGAAGCTGGCCTGGATGCTGTTCCGGCTGGCGCTGCGGCTGGTGCTGTTCGCGTGGACCGGAGACTGGCGCAAGCTCGACAAGGTCGAGGCCGAGCTGCGCGAGCTGATCACCAAGGCGAAGCAGCCGCAGACGGTGCAGCGTCAGCACAGGTCTCCACGGGCCAGGCCCCAGGCCAAGCAGGCCCCTCCGCGGGACGACGAAGCCTGGCCGTTCGAGTTCGCGCCCGAGCTGACCGAGCTCGAGCCGACGGGGGAGCTGGTGGGTGGCGAGGCCATGACTCGGCCGATGCCACCGCCGGTGCAGCCAGGGTTACCGCGTCGCCCGCCGCCACCGCCACGCGAGTTGCCCTTGGCGCTCGCCTTGCGGCAGCCGCGCGTCATGCGCGACGCGATGGTCCTCACGGCGGCGCTCGGGCCTCGTGGCCGTCGCGACCGTCGGTTTTGATAGTTCGGACCGCGACCTTGTCGAACCCAAAGGGGTCTGCCAGGATCCGCCGCGCTTTGTGGGCGTAGGTCTAGGTCTTTCGATTGGTCACGGAGGCACGGGGAATGAGCAGGCTCGAGCAGGTGAAGTCGCGCGTATACGAGCTGCAGTGTCTCGCCCCGATGGCGCGCGAGGTCTACAAGATCTTGCCCGGCATGCCGTGGGGCGTCTCGCGGCTGCTCGACATCCGCGTCGCCGCCGAGCCGAACGGACTGGCGCTGGCGTACCTGGACGAGCGCTACACGTGGCGCGACCTCGATCGCAAGGCGAACCAGTACGCGCGCTTCTTCCAGAGCCGCGGCATCGGGCAGGGCGACACGGTCGCGCTGCTGATGGACAACCGGCCCGACTTCATCTTCATCTTTCAGGCGCTGGCGCGGCTGCGCGCGGTCGCATCGCTGATCAACACGAACGTCAGCGGCGTCACCGCCACGCACGCGATCAACATCTGCAAGGCGAAGGCGGTGCTGGTCGGCTCCGAGCATGCGAGCACGCTGCTGGAGGTGCTGCCCACGCTGCAGGGCGTGAGCGGGCGGCTCTGGTTTCAGGCCGAGAACGCGGGCGACGAGACGCCGGCGGAGCTGGAGCGCATCAACGAGGCGGTCTCGCAGCAGTCGGACGCGCGCCCGATCGGGCTCACCACGCCGAGCTCGAACGACACCGTTTGCTTGATCTACACGTCGGGCACCACGGGCTTGCCCAAGGCCGCGATCATCACCAACCGCCGCTACCTCGGCGGCGCGCTGCTGTTCGGCCTGACCATGTTCCAGTCGACCTCGCGCGACATCCTCTACCTGCCGCTGCCGCTCTACCACTCGAACGC
>DASUME010000649.1:0-3251 GCA_036277895.1 Polyangiales bacterium | reverse complement strand
GCCGCTCGGAGCTCAGTGCACCACGCTCAGGACTTGCTCCACCGGGGCGGGCTCCACGAGCGCGATCTTCAGCACCTCATCGAGCGTGTCGACGAAGTGGAAGCGCAGCGCGTTGCGGGTCTCCTCCGGCACGTCCTCCAGATCGAGCTGGTTGAACTTGGGCAAGATGACGTCGGTGATGCCGGCGCGGTGGGCGCCGAGCACCTTCTCCTTCACGCCGCCGATCGGGAGCACCCGACCGCGCAGCGTGATCTCGCCGGTCATCGCCACCGAGCGCCGCACCGGGCGATCGAGCAGCGCCGAGATCATGGCCGTGGCCATGCCCGTACCGGCCGACGGACCATCCTTGGGGATGGCGCCCGCGGGCACGTGGATGTGCACCTCGAGCGGGTTCTTGGCGAGCTCGCTGCCCTGCTTCTGGGCGTACTTCAGCGCGTAGGTCAGGGCCGCTCGCGCGGACTCCTTCATCACGTCGCCGAGCTGGCCGGTGAGCACCAGGCTGGCCGCGCTCGAGCCGGTGCCAGCACCGACCGGTCGCACGGACGCCTCCAGGAACATGATGTCGCCGCCGGCAGGCGAGTAGTACATGCCGGTGGACAGGCCGACGTCATCACTCTCCGCCGCACGCTCGGGACGAACGCGCGGACGACCGAGCAACTTCTTCACCTCTTCTTCGTCGATCGTCGAAGGCACGGCCTCACCCGACGCCACGTTGCGTGCGATCTTGCGCGCCACCTTCTCCACCACGCGCGACAGCTGCCGCACGCCGCTCTCACGCGTGTACTCGCGAACGATCAGGCCGATCGCGTCGTCGCCCAGCGTCACGTTGCGCGACTTCAAGCCAGTCTCGGCCAGCTTCTTCGGCACCAGGTACTGCTTGGCGATGTTCACCTTCTCGCGCTCCGTGTAACCGGAGAACTCGACCACCTCCATGCGGTCCATCAAGGGCGCAGGGATGTTCTGCGGGAAGTTCGCGGTCGCGATGAACAGCACCTCGCTCAGATCGAACGGCAGGTTGAGGTAGTGATCGGTGAAGGTGTGGTTCTGCGCGGGGTCGAGCACCTCGAGCAGCGCCGCCGACGGGTCACCCTGGTAACCGGCCTGCAGCTTGTCGATCTCGTCCAGCAAGAACACGGGGTTCTTGGTGCCGGCCTGCTTCAGGCCCTGCACGATGCGACCGGGCATCGCACCGATGTACGTGCGGCGGTGACCGCGGATGTCCGCCTCATCGCGCACGCCACCCAGGGCGATACGCACGTATTCGCGGCCGAGCGCCTTGGCGATGCCCTCGGCGATCGAGGTCTTGCCGACGCCGGGGGGACCGGCGAACAACAAGATCGGGCCCTTGGCGACCTGCTTGGCAGCCGCCTCCTTGCCCTCTTCGGGGTTCTCGTGGGCCGCGCTCTCTGCCGCCAGCTTGCGCACGGCGAGGAACTCGAGCACGCGGTCCTTCACGTCGTCGAGCCCGAAGTGATCCTGCGACAGCACCTCCGCCGCATGCGGGAGCTCGATCTTGTCCTCGCTGCGCTTGCTCCACGGCAGCTCCGCGATCCACTCGAGGTAGTTGCGGATGACCTGCGCCTCCATGCCCTCGCCGCCGATGCGCTCCAGGCGCGACAGCTCGCGGTTCACTTCCTTGCGCACCTTCTCCGGCAGCTCCAGCGCCTCGAGGCGCTTGTTCAGCTCCTCGGCCTCGCCTTCCTTGTCATCGTCGCCGAGCTCCTTCTTGATCGCCTTGAGCTGCTCGCGCAGGTAGACCTCACGCTGGCGCTCGCCGAGCTTCTCTTGAACCTGGCTCTGGATCTCCTGCTGCGCCTTCACCATGCCCAGCTGACGCTGGATCTGGATCAGCAAGCGACGCAGGCGCTCCTCGACGCCGAGCGTCTCCAGCAGGATCTGCTTGTCGGCGGCGGGGATGTCCATGTAGCCGATCACACGGTCGGCGAACGCGCCGGCGTCCGCCGCGGGCTCCAGGGCTTCCTTGAGCGCGGGCTCCGGGATGCCGCGGATCTTGCCCAGCTCGTAGGCGCGCTCACGCGTCTCACGGTAGAGGGCGACGAACGCGGGGTCTTCGTCGTCGATCGGCTTCATGTCTTCGACCGGGACGACGATCGCGACGGCGGAGCCGTCTTGGTCGCGGAACTGGATGGCGGTGGCGCGCTGCTCACCGGTCAGGATGACGTTCAGCCCCACCGGCCCGGGCGTGACGCGCACGATGCGCGCGATGGTGCCCATGGTGTAGAGCTGTTCGAACGTGGGCGACTCGGCGTTTTCGCGCTGGGCCACCGTAAACACAAGCCCGCCAGCTTGGCGGGCGGCCTCGAGGGCCCGGATGGACGCTTGCCGTCCGACACCGAGCGGCACCGTGAGACCGGGCATGATGACGGTCTCGCGGAGAGCAATGACGGGGAGTTGTTGACGATCCATCACCGCACCGTAACCAGCGACTTTCCGCTCACAAGGGGTGCGGTTTCCATCGCGGCGCTGCGCGCCGCACCGGGAGGTCACGCGACCTCCCCGCCCAGACGGCGGAGCCGTCCGGGTCCCACCCCGCCGCGAGGTTCGCTTCGCTCACGATGTTCTGCACTTCCTGCGCTATACACACGCGGCCATGACGTCGTCGCTTCCCCTATTTGATTTAGCGAGTGAAAACGGGCGTAACGCTCTGAGCGCCCAGATCGAACGCCTGCGTCCGCCGGTCGGCCACGACGGCGAGGCGGCGCGTACCGTGGCCGCGATCCTCGCCGACGTTCGCAAACATGGGGACGAAGCGGTCGTGCGCTACATGCGCAAGTGGACCGATCCGAAGTTCTCGGTCGAGCGCATGCGCGTGTCGCAGGACGAGCTCGACAAGGCGGAGCGTGAGCTCGATCCCGCGCTGCGCTCGGCGCTGCAGCAGGCGATCGAGAACGTGCGCACGTACCAGGCGCACCTGATGCCGGTCGCGCCCGCGCCGATCACGCACGGCGGCGCGGAGCTGGGGCTGCGCTTCACGCCGGTCGACAGCGTCGGGCTGGCGGTGCCGGGCGGCAAGGCCGCGTACCCGTCGAGCGTGATCATGCTGGCGGTGCCGGCGCAGGTGGCGGGCGTGCCGCTCGACCGCATCGTCGTGGTCACGCCGCCGCCGACGCATTCGGGTGACGGGCCCGCCGAGGACGTGCAACCGCTGGTGCTCGCGGCGTGCAAGCTGGTGGGGGTCACGAACGTGTTCCGCATCGGCGGCGCGCAGGCGATGGCCGCGCTGGCGTACG
>DASUME010000648.1:0-9848 GCA_036277895.1 Polyangiales bacterium | reverse complement strand
CGGAGCTTGGTAGGGCAGCCAGACATCCGGCGCGCCGGCGTCAGGCAGACAAGCGCGCTGCCGCGTGCAGCCCGGCTCGCTGACACACTCATCGAGCGAGAGCTCCGAGCAGAGCTTCAGCGTGCACGGAGGACCTGCGTCCATCGGCACGCGCGGCGGAGGGGGGGCCGGCTCGCGCTGCTCGTCGTCGTCGCTGTCGCAGCCTGGCCAGCACGCGGGAAACGCATCGCACGTGCCCAAGGTGCAACTGCCGGAGATGCAGTGATAACCCTGCAAGCAATACGTGCCTGCATCCGGCGCCCCGCATGCAGTGACGAGCGTGCAGGCCGCGATCACGAGCGAGCGAACGTACATCCAAGCAACATACCAGCACGTGCGCCGTAGCGCGGGGTGGCGTCACCCCGGGTGTCAGCGTTGGGAGCGGCTGGCGGTGATCGGGATGGCGAAGCTGATGGGGCGGCTCTGCGGCGTGAACTGGGTGCTGGCGCCGACCTTCTCCAGGCAGCGTCCCAGCGGCGTCTTTGCGAGCACCGCGGGCATCACGCGCACGGACTCGATCTTGCCGCTGCTGGCCAGGTCGAACTCGAGCTGCGTCTCCGGGATGCCCTCGACCTCGACCGCGAAGCTGCTGAAGCAGTCCTCGATGCGCGCCTGCTGACGGCGCAGCGCGCGCGTGAGGCTGAGTGCATCGGGGCGGCCGGGGCGGGAAGGGCGATCGACCGGCTCTCGGAGCGTGGGCTCCAGCGTGGAGACTCGCTCCGGCGTGCTGCCGGCGTCGGCGACGCTGTCGACGCTCGTCGGCGCGCTGATCTGCGGCGTGGGATCGGGAGTGGTATTGGTGACCACGCGGATCTGCTGCGCGGGCTGCGTCGCCGCCGCGGGTGACTC
The DNA here is from genome assembly GCA_036277895.1 of Polyangiales bacterium. Classification (GTDB taxonomy): domain Bacteria; phylum Myxococcota_A; class Polyangia; order Polyangiales; family DASUME01; genus DASUME01. The sequence continues at coordinate 8,960 of DASUME010000648.1, read as the reverse complement.
GCGCTGCATCGCGAACACGCCTGCGGCCAGTACCGAGGCAGCCACCACCAGCCCCGCGAGGAACGCTGGCAGCGAGCGCGCTTTGCTCTGCTGCGGCGGCTGGAACACGTTGCTCGGCGTCTGTGCCAACGTGGAGCTACTCATCTGCGGCGGGCGCAGCGAGCTGGGCGGTGGCGGCGGCGGGACGGCCAGCACCTTCACGCTGTCCTGCACGCGCCGGTTCATGCCGGTGTTGCGTGGCACGTTGACCGCGGTGGTCTCCGCGCGCACCGGCGTGTGCATGCCGGTAGTGCCGCGCGGCCGCACCGTCTGCGGCCCGCGATCGGTGCTGGGATCCGGCGGGCCCGGATCGATCATCTGCACGGGCTGGTAGTTGCTCGTGCGCGTCGGCGGGTAGTGGCTCAGCCGCCGCCAGGCCTCGTCGCGATCGGCGAGCGACTCCAGGCCGAGCATCTCGGCCATCTCCTGGCCGAAGTCTTCCTTGAGCAGCGTCGCCAGCCGCGCGCGCAGCTCGCTCTCGGGCTCGCGCTGCAGCGTACGCAGCGCGGACGCGAACTCCCTGGCAGTCCCGTAGCGATCCTTGGGGACCTTCGCGAGCCCCTTCTGCAGCACGCTGTCGATGCCGCGCGGCACGTCGGGACGCAGCGGCTCGAGCAGCTCGGGCTTGTGGTTGAGCACACGGTTCAAGGTGGCGGCCTGCGTCTCACCACGGAACGTGTTGCGGCCGAGCAGGATCTCGTGCAGCACGACCGCGCACGAGTAGAGGTCGCTCTGCGCGGTCGCCTCGGCCTCCGAGAACAGCTCCGGCGCGCTGTACATCAGCTTGCCGACGAAGCCCTTCACTTGCGTGTGGTACTCCTGGCTGCCGCCGCGCATGCGCGCGACGCCGAAGTCCAGCAAGCGCGCGCGTCCGTCCTCGTCGAGCAGGATGTTCGACGGCGAGATGTCGCGGTGCACGATGTGCATCGGCGTGCCGTCCGGGTGCACCATCGAGTGGGCGTAGTGCAGCGCATCGAGCACGTCGATCGCGAGCTGCAAGAGCAGCTCGATCGGGATCGTGCGCTGCTTGAGCCGCACGTACTTGGCCCACTGCCCGAGGTGGTAGCCGCGCACGTACTCGAGCACCATCACCAGCGCGCCGTCGGTCTCGCGCTCGCCGAGCTCGATCACGCTGACCACGCCGGGATGGCGCAGGTTCGACAGGATGTTCGCTTCGCGCACGAACATCTGGATGAAGCGCTGGTTGTCCGCGTGCTCGGGCAAGACGAGCTTGATCACGTACGGCTTCACGAAGCCGACCGCGCCCTCGGCGCGCGCGAGGTACACCACGCCCATGCCGCCCTTGGCGAGCTCGCGCACGATGCGATAGCGCCCGAGCAGAACGGAACCGATCAAGCTGCTGCTCTGCGGAAGGTGCTCGCCGTTCATGGGGATCCGGATGCGCGCCTCAAGTAGTAATGCGTACCGAGCCGTGGGTGACTGAGTCGAACTGCGATGTCCGGGCGCTCCGCGCTGGTCTGCACGTGCCCCGAAAAGCGATCGCCGCTACTCATGTCGATTGTCCCACCCTCCAGCGCAACCTTCCATGTAGGCAACGCGACGCCCTCGACGGTGATCGCATCGCCGGCGTTGAATGCGCGGTCGTCGGGGCCAGACAGGGCCGCCTTCGGGGCCACGTTGTCGAAGTGCACCTCGACCGTCGTGGTACGCGAACGCCTACCTTCGGCCTGGAACGACAGCGCGTGCGTGCCGTCGCTGAGTGAGCCCGACTTGAACAGGTACTGCGGCTCCGTCAGGTCGATCGTCTTGCCGTCGAGGTCCAGCTTGTAGGCCTTCTGCGCGGGTGCGTTCGGCCAGCGCGCGATCACTTCAGGCAGCTGGTTCTGGTAGTAGATGCTGTAGGTGCGGCCGTCGGCTTCGACGTTCGAGGTGGGCGCGCGCGCCGGTAGCTTGCGCGTGCCCGCATCGATGACCACCTGCACGGTGCCGCGTCCGACCACCTTGCCCAGGCCGCCACCGCTGGCGCAGCGCAGCGTGTACGTGCGCGTGCCCGCGGGGAAGAGCAGGTTCGCGCTGCCCGTGCCGCGCTGTGCCTGGCGGCCGTTCACCAGCTCGAGCTGGCCCTCTTCGCACCTGCCGGCGAAGTCGAAGCCGATCGCGACCGGCGCCGACGGGGAGTGCACCACGAACGACTCGCCCGCGCGCGCCGACATGTTGCGGTAGTCCGGCCCCGCGCTGGTGCTCTCGTCGCTGGTTTCGCCGCCCTCGCCCAGCTGCCAGCCGAGGTCCTGCCCCGCGTTGAGCTCTCGATCCAGGCCCGCGACCTGCGCGGTGACGTTGCCCTTGAGCACGTGCAGCGAGCCGTCGGTCGCGCCGACCGTCACGTCCGCGCTGCTGCCGCCCTGGCCACCGCGCGCGATGATCACGCCGCCCGGCACGTGCACCTCGACGTCGACCTGCAGCGCCTCGAGCAGCATCGCGCCGCGCTTGGATTCGGCGATCGCGTTCGGCACGCCGACGGTGAACTCGCCCGCGCCGCGCAGGCGCACGCGCTCCTGGCCGCGCTTGACCACCACCTCGGCGCCCTCGGCGAGCCGCAGGCGTGTGTTCGCCGAGACCGTGTGCACGCCCTTGGGCAGCGGGCGTCCGGCACCGGCACCTGCGCGCGCCTCGCCGCCGAGTACCTCGACCACGATCTGGTTCGGCTCTTCTTCTTCCACGCCGGCTTTGCGCTTGAGCTCCAGCACCGCCATGCCGATGCCCACGCTCATGCTGTCGCCGGCGTTCAGCACCTCGGCGCGCTCGTGATCCCGAAACGCCACGCGTCCGAGTGCGACCGCGAACGCCAGCGTGTCGCCGTCCCGCCGCAGCGCCACCTCGGTGTCCGGCTCGATCTCGGCCAGGCCCACGTGCGTGCGCAGCTTGATGCCACCGCTGCCGGTGCGGAAGATGGCTTCGCCCGCCTGGATGTCGAAGCCCGTCAGCTTCGCCACTTCGTCCGGCAACAGACGCACGATCGTGTTCGGCTTCAGCGTCAGCCCCGAGCCGTTCACGAACCTGAGCTCGGCGGTCGAGCTGGCGTCGGTCTGCGCGCCATCCCCGAGCGACAGCCGCGCGCCTTCCTCCGCCTTCTGCCAGTCCTGCACGTGCGCGGCGAAGTCGCGCGTGACGCCTGGCCCAGCCAGCTTGGTCAGCGTCGCGATCGCCTTTGTGACCTCGCCCTGGTCGCAGCGTGCGCAACCATAGAACGCCGCGCAGAGCACGAGCCCCGCGAGCCAACTCCCCCAGAATCGCAGCCGCGCGCGCTCAGGCTTCGCGCGAGCTTGGTGACGAGTCATTTTTCTTCGCGCATGTCCACATTCAAGATCGCCACCCCGTAGCGCTCGATCTGCACGTCGCGCCGGAGGGTGCGATACCCCGGAGCCGAAATCATAACGGTGTAGCGGCCCGGTGGGAGATCGATCTCGTACGAGCCGTTCGCATCGCTCTTGCCGGCGCCGGCCTTTCGGCCGCGGGTGTCGCGCACGGCGATGGTCGCGGCGAGCGGCTCGCTGCTGAAGGTACGGGTCAGCAGGCGAAGCGTGCCGGTGTCGCTCTTGCGAACCAGCGAGCGCTCCACGGCGGGCGCCATGTCGGGGCGGACTTCGAGCACCCACTGCTGGGTCTGGAAGCCGGGCGCCGTCGCTTCGAGCGTGGCGTCGCCGACCGGGACCTGGCTGAACGAATACACGCCTTCGCCGTCGGTGACGGCCTCGCGCAGCGTGGTCTCGGGGGCCACCGTGAGCACGACGCGCACATCCGGCACGGGCTCCTGCTTGTCGTCGATGATGCGCCCGCGCACGTCGAACGTCTTGGGCTGCTCGGGCTGCGTGAGCGCGGTGGGCTGCTCGGTAGGTTGTTCTGGAGCCGCGGCAGGCGGCGGGTGGAGCGGGCGCCCGTAGCGCACGCCCAGCGTGAACGTCACGCGCGGCTCGACCGGCACCAGCGGCGCGTCGGTGGCGAAGCTGGGGCGGCTGCTGAAGACGGCGGTCAAGGCCGCCTCGCCCTGCAGGTTCTTGGGCAGGAAGTAGCGCGCGCCCAGCGTCGCGCGCAGCGGCGAGACCTTGAGGTCCGGCGCGCCGCTGCCGAGCAGCATGTCGAGCCCGAGCTCCGCGAACAGCTCCGTCTTCTCGATCATGCGCAGCGAGCCGCCGACGCCGATCAGCACGGCGTCGAAGTCACTCAGGCCGAGCGCGAGGCGATCACCCTGGCGCAGCCGGCGCAGATCGGGCGCGCTCTCGGCGCTGTTGTCGAGCCGGTAGCCCACGTGGCCGAGCAGCGCGAACGGCTCGCTCGGGCGCCAGGCCGCGAGCGCCTTGAAGTCGGCCGTGATCGCCTTGGGCTCGAACGAGGGCGCGGTGTTGCCGGGCGCCCAGACCACGACCTCGCCGCCGACCGATGCGCCGCGCTTCAGGTCGTAGCCGCCGCGCAGGAACAAGCGCGGATCGCCGGTGCCGGTGACGTCCTTGCCGCGATCGTCGTGCGGGTGCAGGTCGATCCGCCCGTCGAAGCGCAGCGCCACCGCCAGCCACGGCAGCGGCACGACGCCGGCGCCGAGCGAGCCCATCAGCCGATGGTGCGCGCCCGCCACGTTGCCCACGCTCTCGGTGTAGCCGTAGCCCGCATTCGCCGCGACGGCCCAGCGCTCGGGGCAGGTCGGGTACGCCTCGCTGGCCAGGCCGCACAGGCCGGTGCTCGCGATGCCCTCACGGGTGTCGCTCGGCGCCTGCGCATGCGCAGCGGATGTGCCGAGAAAACACGCGATCAGAACGGCTATGAGCGTGGCGTGAATTCTCATCGTGCGCGGCAGGGTGCCCGTAAACCAGGATAGGCGTTCGACGTGCCGAAGTAGAGTGCAACTCTCGTTACACCCCACGAGGGCGAGATCCCGCCGCGCGCGTGCAGCTCCACTTGCTCAGTCTAGATCCACTGTGTCGGTGGAAGATACGGTCGCGACGAGGCGAAGCGTGGAGCGATACATGCGAAGCATCGGGGCCGATGTGTGTGCACCTCGGCGTGCAACACAAGTTGCGTCCGGGGGACGCGGATACCACAACGGGGCCGATGGCTGAGCCGGGCGGGCGTGGGGTGCAGGGGGGCGCGTTGGCGCTGTGGCTGATGCCCTGCACGGTGATCTACGAGTGGGTGGGCGGCACGTTCTCCAAGTCGATCCCCACCCGGCTCGCGTACCTCGCGCTGTTCCTCGGGCTGTATTGGCTCAGCCGCCCGGGTGCGGAGCACGCGCGGCGGCCCGGGTTCGTGTGGCGCTGGGCCGGGGCCGCGGCGGCGCTCCTGCTCGGCGCGGCGATCGCTGGCTACGCGTTCTGGTGGCTGCTCGGGCCGCGCTTCGGCTGGCCGCCGCGTCCGTCGTGGCTCGAGGGCGAGGCTCTGCGGCTGCTGTTGCCGTTGTTCGCGGCGTGGCCGCTCGCGATCGGGAGCGAGCTGGCGGCGGGACGCTGGCTTGGACCACGCGCGTACCAGCGGCTCGGGGTGTTGCTCGCGCTCGGCTTCGTCCTCCACTTCGCGATCCAGGTGCGCGTGCAGGGGCTGCCGGTCTTTCCGGACCAGAGCAAGTGGCTGTGGGGCATCGCGGGCGTGCTGCTGACGCTGGCGATCGCACCGGGGCCGTTCTGGCTGCGGCTGAGCGCGCTGTTGGCAGCGGGCCTCGCCCTACGCGTGCTCGGGCTCCAGGTGTGGGAGATCGATCCGCGCGTGCGCGACATGCTGGCGCTGGTCGAGAGCGCGCAGGATCGCTTCGCGAGCGGGCACAACCCGTACGCTTCGCTCTACGCGATGCAGCACGGCAGCGTGCTGCCGCTGACCTACCTGCCGGGCATGTGGCTCGGCTACGGCGTGCCGCGCTTGTTCGGCTTCGATCTGCGGCTGTTTGGCCCGTGCATGGAGCTGGCGCTGTTCGCGGCCATGGCGTGGGTGAGCACGCGGCTCACGACGCAGCGCGCATGGGCGCAGGCGGTGTTGTTCACGTTCGCGGCGGTCTGGCTGTTCTCGCCGAGCGTGCAGTGGAACGTGATCTACGCCGAGCCCTCGTGGTGGTGGTGTTTGCTCGGGGCCACGCTGCTGTTCTCGTTCGCGGGGCCGTACTGGCTCGGCGCGCTGTTGCTCGGGCTCGCGGTCGCCACGCGCCACTTCGCGATCGTGCTGGCGCCGTTCGTGCTGCTCTACTTCGTGCGCGTGCGCGGCGTGCGCGGCAGCCTGCCGCTGCTCGCGATCGCGAGCGGCACGGCCGGCCTGCTGCTGTTCGGCTTCGCCGTGGGCGCGCCCGAGCTGTTTTGGTTCGGCACCCTGCGCTGGCTGCGCGAGTATGGGCCCGCCCACCTCACCTGGTTCCTCGATCGCTTCGGCTTCCTGTCGCTGTTCGTCGAGCACGACGCCGTGGGCGCGCTGCCTTACGTGCAGGCGGGGCTGGTCGTGCTGTGCTTGATCGGCGCCTTCTTCGTGCGCACCACGCGCATCGCCAGCTTCGCGGCCACGGCCTCGCTGCTGTTCATCATGTTCAACGTGCTGCTCTGGGACAGCTTCCTGCTCGACGGGGCGATGGCCGCGGCCAGCCTGTTCATCGGCTGGCCGCTGCGCGCGGAGCCGGCGCGCAGCGAGCCATCCTCGCGCGCGTTCTACGTCTCGATCAGCGTGCTGGTGCTGACGGTACTCGCGGGCATGTACCTCGGCTTCACGTTGTTCACCACGCTGCGCCCGTCGGGACGCAAGGCTGCCCACGACTTCTTGGTGCACGAAGTAAAGCCCGGCGATCTGGTGGTGGATCGTTCGGATCGGCACATCGCGTTCGTCGAGGGCAGCTGGCTGGTGCGTCGTGAAGAAGTGCCGGCCCCGATCGGCGGCGAGCTGTACGACGGCGCGTGGGGCGGGCGCAGCCCGCTGGGCAGCAAGCTCTGGCTGGTGACGCAGGCGCGTCGCGATCACGCGCTGCGCGCGACGTTCGCGAAGCTCGGGACCGAGCGCGAGGCGAAGGCGTTCGGCGACTACCGCGTGCAGGCGATCAGCTCGGCTGCCCCGCGGCCGGTCGAGCTGACGACAGGGCGGGCGCGCGTGTGCCACCTGGGTGCGAGCGCGCTGCCCATGCGCGGGCTCGTCGTCAAGCGCGGCAGGCCGGTGACGCTGCCGATCGAGGGCGAAGGGCGCCTGTTGCTCGCGGCCGGCTTCCCGAACGAGGTCGTCGTCTGGCCGCACCTCTCGGCGCAGGTCGGCGCGTTCGAGATCCCCAACCTGCACGGCGTCTCGGTGACCACCTTCGACGTGAAGGGCAAGACCACGCTCACGCTGAGCACGGACGACCCGAAGCCGCGCGAGCTATGCGTCGACCTCTCCTGGCTGTAAGGCCGTGATCGGCTCGGGCGTTTGGGCTTCGCCGAGCTCGGCGTCGAGGACTTCGTCTTCGAAGGCGTTCTCGATCGCGTCGTCTTCGGCGCGTTCCTCGGAGGTCTCCCGCTCGTCGAGCTCGACCTCCTCGGCGCGCTCCAGCTGCGGGCGTGCGCTGGCGTTGCTCGCCTCGCTCGCCAGCACCGGCCCGTGGAAGGCGCGGAAGATCGCCAGCGCCTGGGTCTGCGTCGCGCCCGCCGAGCGCAGCGCCACCTCGTCGGCCTCCTCGATGCCGCGCACCGAGCCGAACGCCTTGAGCAGGCGGTTGCGCGTCTTGGGCCCGATGCCGGGCACCTCGTCCAGCCGGCTCTTGATGCGCGAGCGCTTGCTCAGCTTGAGCCGCAGCGCGTTGCTGCTGCGGTGTGCCTCGTCGCGCGCAAGCGCCAGCATGCCGAGCGCGGCGGTGTTCTCACGCAGCTCGATCGGGTTCTTCTGGCCCGGCAGGTACACGCGATCGACCAGCCGCTCGCCGAGCACGTTGGGCTTCTCCTTGGCCAGCGCGGCGATCGGCAGATCGGTGATGCCGAGATCCTGCAGCGCCTGCTCGGCCACGTGCAGCTGCCCGCGCCCCCCATCGACGACCAACAGATCCGGGAATTCCCAGCCCTTGTCCTGGTTGCGCCCGCGCCGAAAGCGTCGCGACAGGACCTCGTACATCGCGCTGTAGTCGTCGCCGCCGGAGACGCGCTTGACGTGGAAGCTCTTGTAGCGCTTCTTGTCCGGCTGCGCGTCGAGCAACGCCACGATGCTGGCCACGGTCTCGGTGCCGCCGGTGTGCGACACGTCCACGCACTCGATGCGGTGCGGAAAGCGCGGCAAGCGCAGCCGATCCTGCAAGGTCTTGAGGCGCGCCTCGACGTCTTCCTTCGAGCGCAGCTTCTCGCGGTAGGCGTGCGAGGCGTTGTCGCGCGCCATCTGCACCAGCTCCGCGCGCGGGCCCTTCTTGGGCGCCAGCACCTTCATGGCCTTGCCGCGCAGCTCGCTGAGCAGCTCGCTCATGCCGTCCATGGCCTCGATCTCGAGCGGCAGCAGCAGCTCCTGCGGCACGAAGCCTCCGGGGCCGTAGTACTCCAGGATGAACTGCGTGCACAGCTCGTCGTCCGGCACGCTGACGTCCTTGAGCCCGAACGTGCGCACGTTGGTGAGCTTGCCCGAGCGGATCTGCAGCACCGCGACCTCGGCCTGGTCCGCGCGCCGGAAGATACCCAGCACGTCCTGATCGATGTTGTGCGCGACCGCGACCCGGTTCTGCTCGCGCACGCGCTCGATCGCGCGCAGCTGATCGCGGTGGCCGGCCGCGCGCTCGAACTCCAGCTGCTCGGAGGCTGCGCGCATGCGCTGCTCGACCAGCGGAAGCAGCTCGTCGTGGCGGCCGTCCAGGAACATCGCCACGTCGCGCACCTGCTCGTGGTACTGCGCGCGATCGATCTCGAACACGCACGGGCCGAGGCAGCGCTTGATCTGGTACTGCAGGCACGGCCGCGTGCGGCTGGCGAAGTCGTTGTCCGTGCAGGTGCGCAGCTGGA
>DASUME010000647.1:0-4512 GCA_036277895.1 Polyangiales bacterium | reverse complement strand
CGGAACGCTCAGGGGGATGAGCGTGCGCTCCAGCCGCGTCGACAGGACGACCAGGGTCTCGGTACGGGTCACACCATCGATCAGCCGGATGCGACTGATCAGCTGCTCCAACGTCTCCGTATTCTGCGTTTTGACTTTGAGCAACATGGTGTAGGCGCCGGTGACGTGGTGGCTCTCCAGCACTTCCTCGAAGTCCGCAATCTGCTCCTCGAGTTGGTCGATTCCGCGAACGCTCGTCGACACGCCGATGAACGAGGTGACATCGAGGCCGACCTTTCGGGAATTGAGGACCGCGTGGTAGCCGCGGATGATCCCCGCCTCCTCCAGCTTGCGGATGCGCTCCATCACCGATGGCGCGGACAGGCCCACCCGCTTGCCGACGTGCGCGAGCGGGGCCTTACAGTCCTCCTGGAGCTCCGCCAGGATCCTGCGGTCCGTGTCATCAAGCTGGTCGCCTAATTTCATGAGCCCCGCACCCTCACCAACCAGGCAGTTATTCGGCCTATTTGCCGACTGTCAAACGACTCGTTTGGCTTGGTAAGGGGTACTTGCGGGGCGGTGTCGTTTTTTACGGCTCCGAAACAGAGCCGAAAGTGCATCGTTTCCCACGGGGTCGCACCCACGTTACGTGGCCTCCGGCAGCTATAGTCCAAGCGTGATTTCGACCCTCGACCTGGTGGGTGCGGCGGCCCTGCGGCGCAAGCGACTGGCGGCGAAGCTGGAGGGTCCGGCCCTGCTGCCGGCCGGCCGCGCGCTCGGCCGCAACTACCCCGCGAACCCGTTTCCGTTCCGGGCGTCCAGCCACTTCCTCTACTTCGTGGGAGAGGCCATCGAGGGGGCGGCGCTCTGGCTCGACGGCGAGCGGGCGGTCCTGCTGCTCGATGTGCCGGACCCGGACGCCACCCTCTGGCACGGGCCGGTCGCGTCGTGGGCCGAGCTCGGTGGACGCACCGAGCTGGAGGTCGCCGGCTACGACGCGCTCCCGGCTCTACGCCGCGGGCGTCCCGTGGAGACGGTGCCTGTACGCGGGGAGCTCGCGCTGGAGGTGGGCCGGCTGCTCGAGCGCGACCCGAGCACGCTCGGCAGCGAGACCGACGGCCCGCTGCTGAGCGCCATCGTCTCGCTGCGAATCGCGCACGACGAACGCGCGATCGAGGAGATGCGCTCCGCGGCGGCGGTGAGTGTTCGTGCGCATGAGGTCGGGATGCGGGTCACGCGGCCAGGCGTGAGCGAGCTCGAGATCTGCGCGGCGATGGAGCACACGATCGCACGCGCGGGCTGCGGCCTCGCCTATGGCTCGATCGTGAGCGTGCACGGCGAGGTCCTGCACAACCACCTGCACGGGAACGTCGCGCAAGCCGGCGAGCTCTTGCTGGCCGACGTCGGCGCCGAGAGTGCGAGCGGCTGGGCGTCCGACATCACGCGCACCTGGCCGGTCAGCGGCAGGTTCAGCGCGACGCAGCGAGAGATCTACGCGCTCGTGCTCGCGATGCAGACGGCGGCGCTGGCGCAGGTGCGCCCTGGCGCGCGCTACCTCGACGTGCACCTCGCGGCGGCGCGCGCGCTGATCGATGGCCTGGTGCAGCTCAAGATACTGCGCGGCCAGGTCGACGCGTTGCTCGAAGACGGCGCGCACGCACTGTTCTTCCCGCACGGCGTGGGCCACCTGCTCGGCCTCGACGTGCACGACATGGAAGACCTCGGCGACCGCGCCGGCTACGCGCCGGGGCGCACGCGCAGCAAGCAGTTCGGGCTCAGCTACCTACGGCTCGACCGCGACCTGATCCCCGGCATGGCCGTCACGATCGAGCCCGGCTTCTACCAGGTCCCGTCGCTGCTCGCCGATCCCCCACGCGTGGGCCTGAGCGACCGCACCCTGAACCGTGCCGAGCTCGCGAAGTACGCCGACGTGCGCGGCATCCGCATCGAAGACGACGTGCTCGTCACGCCCGCTGGCCACGAGGTGCTGACACAGGCGCTGGCGAAGACGCCGGACGAAGTCGAGGAGCGAGTGAACGCGCGCGGTACGCCTGCGGCGTGATACGAGCGCTGGCTCGCGGCGCTGGAGACCGTGCTCGCCAGCGAGCTCAGCAAGCGCCCCGTAGTCAGTCCGCCGTGCAGCGCTCGGCCTCGACGAAGCAGCGCGGCGACTCGCGCCGTGCGCGAACGCGTCGGGCTACTGGATCGACAGGATCTCGGCCTCGACCACGAACTCGCCGAGCACACCGCGGTCGTCGTCCCAGATGCGCATCACGCTCTCGCGCGAGTTGATCGCGATCGCGGCGTCTTTGTCCGAGGCGGTGGTGTGCGGGTCGCTGCCGATCACGTCGCGCTGCTCGCCGTCGTCGTACAGCTTGCAGGGGAAGTACCCGCGGTCGGGGCCGCCGTAGAGCAGTCTCCCACCGCACACCACCTGCGCGTTGCACCAATAGCTGTCTGGCTCACGGCGGCGGCGCTCGACCAGGAACTCGCACTTGTCTCCCGGCCTGGCGACGGCTGCGCCCTGGACCCGCGTGACCTCGGCGCGCAGCTGGCGGGGGCTCGCGTCCGGCAGCTCGCTCGCGCCCGCTTGCGGCGGGTTTCCGAAGCGCAGCTTGCCGCCCACCGAGAACGAGCGGCCGATCCAGAACAGACCAACCAAGGCCGCGATGGCGCTCAGCGCGAGCACTCCGCGCCGCAACGATGTCCCGCGATCGGTGTCAGCCATGGGTGTGGATGGAAGCAGCATAGCAAGCTTCTGGACAACCTGGCGTGCGGCCCCGCTATTCCGTTCCGACATCGAGCCCTCCGCGTGCGCTATGAAGGTGGCGTGAAGAACGTCAGTGAACGGGTGGCGGGTCACGAGCTGCGTGTGCGTGACCTCGCAAGCGTGCGGGACGCGCTGGAGGCGCGTGCGAACCGGATCTCGCTGTTCCGGCTGATCAGCTTCCTCACCGCGGTCGGCGTGCTGATCTCCGCGTTCCGGCAGAGCTCGAGCGCGTGGCTCGCGCTCGGGGTGGGGCTGACGGCGGTGTTCTTCGCGGCGGTCGCGTGGCATGCGCGCGTGATCGAGCGGAAGCACGGGGTGGAGGTGCGGATCGCGATCCACCAGCGGCACCTCAAGCGCATCGCCGGCAACTGGCAAGACCTGCCGAGCACCGGTGCTGGCATCCTGCCGCCGAGCCACCCATACGCCAGCGACATCGATCTGATCGGACCGGGCTCGCTGTTCCAGCGCATCGACGTCTCGCAGACGCGCGAGGGGGAGCGCGCGCTGGCGACGGCGCTGGCGGAGCCGGTGCCCTGGGAGCAGGCCAAGGCGCGCCAGCCCGCGGTCGGAGAGCTGAGCGAGAAGGACACGCTGCGCGAGGAGCTGGAGGCGCTCGGCGCCGTCAAGCAGCAGCGCGGGCAGAAGCTCGACCACCAGCCGTTCATGGCGCTGCTGAAGCTGCCGCCGGTGTTCGCGCCGCGGCCGTGGCTGCGCCCGCTCTCGATCGGGATGGTGAGCGTGACGCTGATCTTGCTGGTGCTGTCGCAGCTCGACGTCGTGCCCGGCGCCCTGATGTGGCTCATGTTGATCGCGCAGGGCGTGCTGCTGTGGTCGCTGAGCAAGCCCGTGCACGAGTCGCTAGACGTGCTCACGGCGCGCATCGGCTTCGCGCAGTCGTACCAGGCGATGCTGCGCGCGATCGAGCGCGAGTCGTTCCGCGCGCCGCACCTGCTGGCGCTGCAGGCGCGGCTCAAGGTGCAAGACAAGACCGCCTCGCAGCTGATGGAGCGGCTGGCGCGCTACGAGGGCCTCGCGCAGCTGCGCACGCAGGGGCCGCTGTACATCGTGCTCAACGTGCTCACGCTGTGGGACCTGTTCTGCCTGGAGCGCATCGAGAGCTTCCTGCGCGACGTCGGCCCGCACAGCGAGGACTGGTTTCGCGTGGTGGCCGAGCTGGAGCTGCTGTGTTCGTTCGCGACCCTGCAGCACATCGACGTGGGGGCGAGCATGCCGGTGCTGCAAGACGGCGCGGTCACGCTGCGCGCAGACGGGCTCGTGCACCCGCTGCTGTCGTCGACCTCGCGCGTCGCCAACGACCTGACGTTGTCCGGACCGGGCACGGCGCTGATCGTCACCGGCTCGAACATGGCCGGCAAGAGCACGCTGCTGCGCGCGGTCGGCTTGAACGTGGCGCTGGCGCTGGCCGGCGGGCCGGTGTGCGCGCGCGAGCTCGTGACCTCGCGCTTTCGGCTGCGCGCGAGCATGCGCATCGACGACTCGCTGCAGCGCGGCGCGAGCTACTTCCACGCCGAGCTGACGCGGCTGCGCATGGTGGTCGGGGAGCTCGACGTGGGCGCACCCGTGTTGTTCCTGCTCGACGAGCTGCTGCGCGGCACCAACGCGCACGCTCGCCACCAGGGCGCCCGTGCGGTGCTGCTGCACCTGCTCGCGCGCGGCGCGCTCGGGCTGGTGGCCACGCACGACGTCGCGCTCAGCGAGCTGGAGGAGGAGCTGCCCGGCCAGGTGCGCAACGTGCACTTCAC
>DASUME010000646.1:0-7145 GCA_036277895.1 Polyangiales bacterium | reverse complement strand
CGGCGACGTGAACGTGGACGCCACCGGCAGCCCAGGACTGCCGTTTCTCGTTCCCGTCGCACGTCGCCGCCCACGTCAACTGTCCGAACGGCCGTCAACGTCAACGTCAACGGCTAGGGCATCATCAGGTTGGGGAGCTTGATCTGGAGGCGGAGCACGCCATCGGCGACGCCGAGGCCGGTCAGCTCCAGCAGGTCGAACAGCTGGGACAGGCCGCGTTGTGCGGCAGCACGCACGGCGGGCACGCTGCGCAGGTCCACGCGTACGTCTGCGCCCTCGCGCTCGGCGATCGCGTCGTAGTCGGGGTTGTTCACCCGGCCGAAGAACGGCGCCCACAGCGTGTGGGCGATCAGCGCGGCGATCGCGCCCACCAGGTCGCGCACCTCGGCGCGGCTGGCCAGCTCGGGTGGGTCGACGCGGAAGCTGACCTCCTTGGCGCCGCGCGGAGCGAAGCGCGCGGACAGCGGCAGCACGCTGAGGTTCACCGTGCTGCCCTGCTCGAAGGTGGCCTGGATCCAGATCCGCTCGTCACGGCAGACGGCGCTCGCCTCGCGCACGCCGGCCACGCGGGTGAGCGCCTTGGCGATCTGGCGATCGGACACGGAGGACGCCTGCGCGAGCGCCTCGCGCATGAGCTTCTGCAAGCCCGCGAACGGGATGCCCAGGCGTCGGCCGGCGCCCTCGGCGAAGCCGCGAACCAGGCTGCGAAACAAGTCGGAGCGCTCGCCCATCTCACTCTCCCGCGACGGTCACGCTCTCGAGCTGGGGAGCGCTCGCCATGCGCAGGACTTCTAGCGCGAGCGGGGTGTGCTCGCCCATGCCCATGAACGTGCGCAGCACGCGCGCGGAGGTCTCGGCCGCGCCGAGCAGCGCCTCGATCACCTCGGAGATACGTGCGCCGCCCGACTGCGGCACGTGCATCTGGATCGCGATCGGGGCCAGGCCGCCGTGCATGCCGGCGCGCGCGAGCTGGTCCGCACCCGCGCCCACCTCGACCGCGCGGAGGTAGTGCCGCACGTCGATCGTGCGCTTGATGCCCTTGGTGTCGCGCACGACGGTGAGCGGGCCGGCGAGCTGCGCGGCGACGTGCTCGCGCAGCGCGGCTTCGTCGGGGAGGCCGAGCGCGTCGAGCGACGCGCGCGGCAAGCCGATCACGTAGTCGGCGCGGTCGACGGCCTTGGAGAGCGGCGGGTCGGCTTGCTCGAGCATGACGGCGTCCGTGAACGCGATGCCCTCCAGCTCGGCGCCTGTCAGCCGCTCGTGAATGGTGCGCGCGTCGAGGCCGGTGGCGACCAACTTCACGTCGACGTACTCGGCGAAGCTGGAGACGCCGAGCGGGAGCGCGGGGCCGAACATCATCTCGGGCTTCGGGTGGAAGCCCTGCGAGTAGTAGAGCGGGAGGTCGAGGCGGCGGAAGATGCGCGGCAGGAGGCGCACGAGGTCGAGGTGCGAGCGGAACGCGGTGCGGCCGAGCTTGGTGTACGCGATGCGGACGCGAATGGGGCGGCCTTGATCGAAGGAGACGGTGGGCTGGCGGCGCTTGTTTTTCTCTTTGGTGCGCTCGGCCATGACCGTTTGGGCGGGGCCCTGGTCGGCTACTTCGATTTGTACCGGGGCAGCCGAGGGATCGTCGCCGTTGACGTTCACGTCAACGTCAACGTCAACGGGAATTAGTTTGGGGTTCTTTTTGGTGACGGCTTTGAGATCGACCAGGAAGTCGCGGCGTTCGGCGCGCATTCCTTGCAGGTCGCAGGCTACGCCGCAGTGGTAGCAGACTAGCTTTTTGGCGTCCTCGTCGTGTTCTTCGAGGTTGGTGTGGTGCACGAAATTGCCGACCGCTTTGCCGCACGGGGGCGAGAGGCGGTTCTTCAGTGCCTTGCGGTATTCCTTGGCGAGGAAGCCGTCGTCGAGGCCGACGCTGATGTGGTCCCAGGGCAGCTTGCCGTCGACGGGCAGGGTGCCGAGGAACTTGCCGGTGTCGACGTTGAAGTGATCGAAGGCCTCGACCCAGAGCGGCAGCTTCAGCTCTTCTTCCCAACAATCGAAGCGCGCGCCGTTCAGGTAGGCGCGCTCGACGGCGTCGCACAGCGAGCGGTCGCCGCGCGCGAGCACGCCCTCCAGCCACGAGCCCTCGCTGTCGTGCATGCGCAGCTTCACGCGCACCTGCTTGGCCGACTGCCGCAGCACCTGCTGCTTGCCGAGCACGGTCTCGCGCGTGTCCATGGCGCACCACTGGAACGGCGTGTGCGGCTTGGGCACGAACGTGCTGACGCTGACCGTGACCTCGGGCACGCGGCCCTTGGCGGCGCGCTTGCCCACATCGCGCGCGCGGCCGCCGGTCTCGACGATGCCGCGCACGTCTTCCTCTTCCTCCGTCGGCAAGCCGATCATGAAGTAGAGCTTCATCTTGGACCAGCCGCGCGAGAACACGCGCTGCGCGGTCTCCATCAGCTGCTCTTCGGTGACGTTCTTGTTCACCACGTCGCGCATGCGCTGCGAGCCCGCCTCGGGCGCGAACGTGAGCCCGGTGGCGCGCACCTTCTGGATCTCGTCGAGCAGCTCCTCGGTCAGCCCGTACGCGCGCAGCGACGACACCGAGAGCGACACGCGCTCCTTCTCCAGCTTGCTCATCACCTCGCGCACCAGCGGCGAGATCGCGCTGTAGTCCGCGGTCGACAGCGACGTCAGCGACGCCTCGTCGTACCCGCCCTCGCGCACGGCCGTCATGATCGTGTCCACGATCTGCTGCGGCTTGCGCTCGCGCACCGGGCGAT
The DNA here is from genome assembly GCA_036277895.1 of Polyangiales bacterium. Taxonomy (GTDB): domain Bacteria; phylum Myxococcota_A; class Polyangia; order Polyangiales; family DASUME01; genus DASUME01. Next base: position 4,371 of record DASUME010000646.1, on the reverse strand, counting down.
AGATCATGCCCGCCTGGCAGAAGCGACAGCCCTCGGTGCAGCCGCGCGCGATCTCGACCGACACGCGATCGAACACCGTCTCCGTGTTCGCGACCGGCCCGTCGGCGGGGAAGGGGAACTTGCTGATATCCGGCAAGAACGCGCGGTGCACCGGCAGCGGCGCGCCGTCGTGTGCGCGCGCCACGTACTGAAGGTTGTTGCTGGCGTCGGCCTCGACCTCGTACAGCGACGGCACGTAGATGCCGCCCAGCTTCGCCAGCTGCACCAGGCGCTCGCGCCGCGGCACGCCCGCCTTCTTCAGCGCGGACCAGGTCAACATCAGCTCGGGTGTCTTCTCCTCGCCGTCGCCGATCACGAACGCGTCGATGAACGCGCTCATCGGCTCGGGGTGCGTCGCGTTGGGGCCACCCGCGATGATCAGCGGATCGTCTTCGCCGCGCTGCGACGTGCGCAGCGGCACGCCGCCGGTGTCGAGCATGAGCAGGATGTTGCTGAAGCTCAGCTCGAACTGCAGCGAGAAGCCCACGATGTCGAACTCGGACAGCGGGCGCCAGGTCTCCAGCGAGCGCAGGGGCTCGCCGTTCGCGCGCAGCTCCTTCTCCAGATCGCCCCACGGCGCGTAGCAGCGCTCGGCCACCAGCTTCGGGTGCGCGTTCACGATCGAGTACAGGATCTTGAACCCGAGGTGGCTCATGCCCACGTCGTAGACGTCGGGGAAGGCGAGGCACAGGCTGCACTCGGTGCCGGCCCAGTCCTTGACCACCTCGCCGTGCTCTCCGCCGACGTAGCGCGACGGCTTGTTCACGCGATGGAGGAACGACGAGTACGGATGTTCACGAAGGCTAGCGGAGGTCATGGTGCACCGGTTCCCGCGGCACACGACGCCCCACGGGCGGCGAGCCTAACACGCTAGCTTCCGTGGGGCCCGGTCAGTACAGGATCGGCCCGAACGTCGCGCTGCACGTGAGATCGCCCGCGGGTGTGACGGTGCGCGGGTTGTTGGTCTGCACGCTGCCGGGTGGCGGGTTGGCAGCCTCGTTGCCACACGCCCACCCGTACAGGCTGTAGCCGCCGTCTGCCGTCGCCTGCACGGCGACCGAGCCACCCGGGTCGACCCAGCAGCTGCCGACGCAGCCCGCCGTCCCGTTCGCGCCCGCGACCACCGTGACCAGGTTGCGGCGTGTGTAGTTGGCGATGCAGCCCTGGTTCGCGCGCAGGTTCGTGACCGTGATCACTTCTCCGCTGGCGACGCCTCCGGGGCAGCTCCAGCCGTCGAAGCGATACCGCGTCGGGTCGATCACCGCCGTGACGGTCACGCTGCTGCCCCAGTCGACCGTGCAGCTCGCGCCGCCGCAGCTCGTGCGCGGGGCCGGGCCGCCATTCGAGGAGCTCGCGCTCAGCGTCACGCGCTTGATCGTGAAGGTCGCGGTGCAGGTAACCGCCGCCGTCACGTTGGCGACCGTGGTGCTGGCGCCGCCACTGCAGCCGCCCGTCCAGCCTACGAAGTCGTAGCCGTCGTCCGGCAGCGCCGTCAGCGTGGCGCTCTCGCCGTACGGGACCTGGCACACGCCGCCAGGGCATACCGTCGCTTGCGCCGCCGTCGCGGTGCCGCCGGTCGAGCCGAGCGCGGTGACCGGGTAGCGGAGCTCCTCGAAGTTCGCCGTGCACACCGTGTCCGCGCTCGCGCCGAGCACCGGCAGCGGGTTCAGCCCCAGGAACGGGTTGAACGGACCGCCGCAGCCGCTCCAGCTCACGAACGTGTAGCCGGGGCTCGCGATCGCGTTCAGCGTCACGTCGCTGCCGGCGTCGACGGTGCACTTGTTCGCGCTGCAGACCGCGTTCAGCGACAGCTGGGATGCCTGGACCCTGCCCGCAGCCGCTGGCGCCGCGACGCCACTGACGTCGATGCGCTCCACGAAGTTGGCGGTGCAGCTGACGCTGCTGCGCACGTTCGGCACCACGAGCGAGAGCTCGACGCCGGTGCACGGCCCGCCGCCGGTCCAGCCTGTGAAGCGGAAGTCCGCGTTCGCCTGCGCGACCAGCGTCACCGGCGAGCCCTCGTCGACCTCGCAGCGGCTGCCGCTGCACTTGGCGTTGCTGGCCGCCGCGCTCGCGCTCACGCTGCCGCCTCCGCGCGCCACGCCGCTGACCGTGTAGCGCGCGGCGTAGGTGGCGTTGCAGGCCTTGCTGGTGCGCACGTCGCGCAGCGTGATCGTGAGCTCGTTGCCGGTGCAGCCCTCGCTGCCACTCCAGCCCAGGAAGGTGCGGCCGTCCAGGTTGGGCGCGCTTAGCGTGACCGAGCCGCCGATGTCGATCGCGCAGCTGCCGGGCTCACAAGCCGCGCCCGCGGTGTCCGAACTCGCGAGGATCACGCCGACCGCGTTGACCAGCGTGCCGCTCACCGACACGCCCTCGACGTAGCGCGCGGTGCAGGTGGTCTCGCGCTGCACGTTCGCCGCCAGCACCGCGGCGCCGGCTTGCGCCTCGCAGCCTTCGCCGCTCCACCCGAGCAGGCGGTAACCCTCGACCACCCCTGCGATCAGCGTGACTGCCTCGCCGCTGTCGACGACGCACGAGGCCCCGTCGCAGGCCGCAAACAAGTTCTCCGCGCTGGCGAGGATCGGCGCGTCGGCGCCCTCGCTCACGCCGCGCACCACGAAGCGCGCGACGTAGTCCGCGGTGCAGCTGACGCTGGAGGTCACGTTCTCCACCGTCAGCACGGGCTCGCTGCCGAGGCATGCGGGACCGCCGAGCCAGCCGCGGAAGCGGAAGCCCTCCACCACCGGCGCCGTCAGCTCTACGGTCTGTCCCGGGTCGACTGCGCACAGGGGACCGTCACACAGCGCGCCCTCCCACGACGAGCTCGCCTGCACCTCGGCCGCGCGCTCGGGCAGCCCACTGGTCTGACCGCGCACGGTGAGGCTGTCGACGTAGCTGGCGGTGCACAGCACGTCTTCTTCGCTGGCCACCGTGACCCGGTAGCCCTCGCGGAGCTCGCAGCCCGCGCCCTCGAAGTCGTTCAAGCGGAAGCCATCGCGCGCGGGGGCGAGCAGCACCACCTCGCTGCCGACGTCGACCTCGCACTGGCCGAGCTCGCAGACCGCGAACGCCGCCTCGGAGCTGGCGACGATGGCCGCGCCGCCTTCGCCTGCAATCTCGCCGCGCACCACGATGCGCTTTACGTAGTTCGCGGTGCAGCTGACGCTCTTCTTCAGCTTCTGAAGCGCGAGCTCGGGATCTTCACCCTTGCACGCGGCGCTGCCGCTCCAGTGCGTGAAGCGGTAGCCCTCGACGGCCGGCGCGATCAGGGTCAGCCCGTCGTCGCTGCCGAGCACGCACACCAGGCCGCCCTCTTCGCCGCGATCTTCGCAGGAATTGTCGTCGCCTCGCGTCTCGACCCGGGTGTCCGCGGGCGCGCCCGCGATGCGCGCAGTGGCGTTGGGGTCGTCCGGGTTCATGCAGGTGCCGAGGATGCACAGGCTGCTGGTCGGGCACTGCCGATCGCTGATGCAGTCCCCGCCCAGCGGGTCCTCCCGACCGCCGCTGCAAGCGGCCGTCAGCAACGCGCCCAAGGCGAGACACCACGAAGAGAAGCTACGCACGAGGGCGTGTATGTCACAGATTTCCTGGATCCACCCGGCCGCAATAGCCCGCATGCAGCAAAAGTTGCGGGTTGCTCACTTTGGGCGATCGGCTTGACCGGCTCGCCCCCGCAGGGCGCTCACGGCGCGACCGACCGGCCTGGCACGCCGCGCCCGGCAAGCGTATGTTTCAGAAAGTTTTGAACGCTGCGAAGAGGCGGAGGTAGGCGTGGCCGGCTTGGTGTCCGAGGTTTCTGGCCCACGAGGGCAGACCCACGCGGTGGCAGTGCGCTCGATGTTCGATCGCATCTCTCCCACATACGACCTGCTCAACCGGCTGATGTCGGTCGGCATCGACCGGCGCTGGCGCAAGCGGGCGCTGGAGCTGCTCGCCGACGGGCTGCCCAAGGGCGCGCTGCTCGACTCCTGTGCAGGCACGCTCGATCTGGCCGCCGCGATGGAGCAGACGTTCGCCCACCGTTCGCTGCTGGCCGCCGACTTCTCACGGGAGATGCTGGTCAACGGACAGGCCAAGGTGAAGCGCTCCCCCACGCTGGTCGGCGACGCGATGCACCTGCCGCTGCGCAGCGAGAGCCTGGCCGGCATGACCTGCGCGTTCGGCATGCGGAACCTCTCGTCGCCGGTCGCGGGCTTGCGCGAGGCGCTGCGCATCCTGAAGCCCGGCGGCGTGTTCGTGGTGCTGGAGTTCTTCCGCCCGTCGACGCCGCTGATGCGCGCGTTCCACGCCGTGTACGCGCGCTTCGTGCTGCCCACCGTCGGCAGCCTGGTG
>DASUME010000645.1:0-7395 GCA_036277895.1 Polyangiales bacterium | reverse complement strand
GCAGCGCCCACAGCAGGTAGTGAAAGCCGATCTCCTCGTCGCTCGGGAACGAGTGCACCGCCGACAGCGCGCCGCGCTTGACGTTCAGCCGGTCGACGCGCTCGTTCAGGCGCAGCACGCCGTTGTGGTGGCGAATGGTCTCGATCAGCAGCTCGTACAGGCCTGCCAGTCCGCCCTCCTCCAGCTCCGCGGAGGCGAGCACACCGCGGATGTTGTGCAGCACGCGCGGAGACGCATCGAGCTCGTGATCGACGCAGGCTGCGAGCACACGCCCGAGCGGCTGGCTCGGATCGAGCTCGGGCCAGATCGGGCGTCGCTCGCCCTCGGCGCCGAGCGGCAGCTCCGCCAGGGCGCGCGTGAAGTCGCGGCGCTCGAGCCAGCCCTCGGGAGGCCACATCAGGTCGCGCTCGAGCAAGGCCTGCACCGCGGGCTCCCCCTGGGCTGCGCTGCGCAGCAGTTCCTCGAGTGCGTGGCGTGCCTCCGGGAACTCGCGCTCCAGCTCGCGCGTGAGCCGGCTCGGCTCGTTGGTCATGTCGAGCCGGCGACCCGGCAGCACGGCCTGGAAGGCCGGCGAGAGCGGACGCGTGCGCCGCTGCAGGGTGGGGCGCAGCGCGAGCTCCGAGAAGATGCGCGCGAGCACCGGCGACTCCGGGGCAGGCAGCGCAAACGGCGCGACGGGGAAGCGGATGCCGCGCGCCTCGTAGCTGGGCCACGGCTGCGCGTGCCCGATCACGAGCACACGAAAGCCGCGCTTGGACAACAGCGCACCCGCCAACAAGCTCGGCAGGTTCAGCCCGATCAGCACCGCGTCGTAGAAGTTCTTGGCGGCCATCAGAGCAGCGGGGGCGAGATCAGCGCAGCGTCGTCGCGTGCGGGGCCGCGGTACCGGGGTCGCTCACCGAGCTCGATCGCGCCGGTGGCGATCGCGTGCACCACCGCGGGCAAGAGCGCGTGCTCGGCTGCCTGAATGCGCAGGTGCAGCGCAGCGGCGTCGTCATCTTGCTGCACCGGAACGGCGGCTTGAGCGAGCACCGTGCCGGTGTCGACGCCGGAGTCGACCAGGTGCACGGTGCAGCCGCTGATGCGCACGCGGGCGGCGATCGCCTGCTCCGGTGCATCGATTCCAGGGAACGCGGGCAAGAGCGAAGGGTGCACGTTGATGATCTTGCCCCCAAAGCGCTCCAACAGTGGAGTTCCGATCAAGCGCATGAAGCCGGCCATCACCACCAGCTCCGGCTCCACGGCCGCGACCTGGACCGCGAGCGCCGCGTCCCAGCTGGGGCGATCGGCGTGCTGCTTGGGCGAGACGACGTGGCTGGGGATGCCGCGCTCGCGCGCCAGCTCCAGCGCGGCGGCCGCGGGGCGATCCGAGATCACGGCGATCACCCGAGCGTGGCAACGGCCGCTGTCGATCGCGGCCAGCAGCGCGCGCAGGTTGCTGCCGCGGCCGGAGACCAGCACGGCGATCGAGGTCGGAGGGCGCGATTCGAGCATGGCCGGCGAGGGTATCCGCCAGCGATCGCGCGTCAAATCGGAGGCGTCAGCGCTTGGGCGCGGGCTTCTTCGCGGGCGCGGGCTTGGCCTTGGCAGCCGGGCCCTTGGCCAGCGGCGCCTTGGCCTTGGCGGCGACCGGCTTCGCGAGCGGCTTCTTCGCTACCGCCTTGGCCGCGGGCCTGGACCCGAGCAGGGCGGCGGCTTGTTCGCGCGTGAGCTCCGCCTTCGCAGGCGCCTTACGCACGGGGGGCGCGGGTGCGGGCTCGACGGGAGCGGGAGTGGGATCGGGCGCCGGCGCGACGACCGCGGGCGAAGCCACCGGCGCGGGGGCCGGCTTGCTGCCCGCGAGCGCCGCCCATGCACCGAGCGCCACGCATGCGGCGGCGGCGGCGATCGCGATGTAGCGACGGTTGGCGCGCTTCGCGCCGCTGGCAGAGAAGCCGTCCGTGATCTCGCTGGAGCTGGCGTAGCCAGTGCTCTGCACGACGGCAGGAGATGATGCGGGCTCGACGACGGGCAGAGCCGGACTCGGCGGCTGCTCGGGCGCCGCATGGAGCATCGCGTTGGCGAGGCCGAGGTCGAGCATCTGGTCTGCCTCGGACCACGAAGGCCGAAGGCGCGAGGCGGCGCGCTCGAAGATGGCGGCTTCCTCTTCGCGGTTCTCGTCCTGCGCGGCCACGAGCTCACCACGCTCGACCGCGTTCAAGCCGTCCGCGCGCAGGGCCTCACGCGCCGCACGGTCCTCGCCGCTCAGACCTTCGAGGGAGGTCTCGGGACCGGAGCGGTCAGGGTTGGCTGCGACCGCGGAAGCGTGAGGGGGGTGCGCCATGTGCATGCCTACTTACGACGCCGGACACTACCATCGCGTGAGCGCCACGGCTACACCCACGAGCGTGACTCAAAGCGCACTTTGCGCAGGTTTACGGGGCATCGCTGGGGATAAGCCGCCCGAGAATATGTGCGCGACGTCGCACGCGAAGATCGACTTATCTTCGGCGCGCACAGTCCAAGGCCGAGCGCAGGGCCACCACGACCGGAGCGGGCTCGGATCGCACTCCTGAGGCAACAACGGACAACCTTGGCGCGCGTACTCACGCGCGCTCTCTTTCCAGCGGGTGCCCCGCGTGTTGATGGCCGGTTCCTGCCAAGGCACCTCGCAGCGGCGCTCGCACGCGCCTCGAAAACGCCGTTGCTGCGGGAATTGCGAAGTGCCTTCCCCTTCCAGGATTTCCTCGCGGTTGCTAGGGAAATACTCGCGCCCCATACTGGCCGCTGATGAGCAGGGCGCTCGCAGCTGAGGCCGCAGTCGATCTGGGCGCGCTGGCACCGTCGCTCGCTACGACGTGCCGCGATTATCTCGGGTCGTACGCGACGGAGCTGGAGACGGCGATCAAGCTCGGCTCCGGGGGCATCGCGCTCTCGCGTCGACGCGCTGCCGTGCTCGATGGGCTGCTGAGCGCGCTGTTCTGCGCTGCGGACGCCGCGTCGCGCGCCGAGGGGCACCGCTCGAGCGGACGGCTCGCGCTGGTCGCGGTCGGCAGCTACGGGCGCGGCACGCTCAGCCTCAAGAGCGACGTGGACGTCATCTTCCTGTGTGACGACCCCGAAGAGCCGCACCTGGCTGCGCTGACGGAGGCGTTCCTCTATCCACTCTGGGACGTGGGCCTCAAGGTCGGCCACGCCGTGCGCAGCCTGAGCGAGACGCTGAAGCTCGCGCGCACGGACATCAGCACCGCCACCACGCTGCTCGACCTGCGCCGCATCGGCGGCGACGTCGACATCGTGCGCGAGTTCGTGGAGCGCGGGCGCGCGGACCTGTTCGGCGAGAACCTGGCCGGGTTCGTCGAGGCGCTGGAGAAGGACACGGACGAGCGCCACGAGCGCTTCGGCGGCTCGCTCTACCTGCTCGAGCCCGAGGTCAAGCTCGGCCGCGGCGGGCTGCGCGACATCGACGTCGGCCTGTGGGCGGCGCGCGCACGCTGGCCGGTGCAGAGCCTCGAAGGGCTCGTGCGCGTGGGTGCGATGGGGGACAAGGAGCTGGCCGAGCTACGCGCCGGCCAGGATGCGCTCTGGCGCGTGCGCAACCTGCTCCACCTGCGCGCCAAGCGTGCGCAGGATCGGCTCACGTTCGAGGACCAGGAAGAGATCGCGCTCAAGCTCGGCTTCGTCGATGGGCAGACGCTCGCGGTCGAGCAGTTCATGCAGCACTACTACCGGCACGCGCGCAACGTGGCCGGTCTCGCGGAGCGGCTGCTGAAGCGCTCGCGCCCGCACCGGCCGATGAAGCTCGCGCCGCTGACCGATCTGCCGGAAGGCATCGTCGCCACGGACAGCGAGCTCGGCTTCAAGCGCTCCTGGGTGCTCGACGCCCGGCCCGAGCTCGCGCTGCGACTCTACACCGAGGTCACGCGTCATCATCGCCCGTCCACCGAGGGCACGCGCGACGACATCGCGGCCTGGGCGGCCGACGAGAGCTGGTGCCGTGCGCTGCGCCGCAGCGGCAACTCGGCCGCGCTGTTCTGCAAGCTGCTGACGCACGTGGGTGAGGTGCCGCTGCGCCGCAACTCGATCCTCGGCGAGCTGCACGAGCTCGGCCTGTTGCTGGCGATGATCCCCGAGTTCGAGCCCGTCACCGGCCGCGTGCAGCACGACGTCTATCACGTGTACACGGTGGACGTGCACTCGATCGCGGCGGTCGATCGGCTGCGCGCGCTGATGCGTGGTGATCTGGCGGCCGAGTTCCCGCTGGCCTCGCAGCTGGCCGCCGAGACGCCGCGCCACCTGCCGCTGTTCATGGGCCTGCTGATGCATGACATCGGCAAGGCCTACGGCAAGGATCACTCGCGCCAGGGCGCGATCATCGCGCGCGGGGTGGCGGAGCGCTTCGGGCTCGCGCCGCTCGACGTCGACCACGTGACCTGGCTGGTGTCGGAGCACCTCAGCCTCTACCACTGGGCGACGCGCCGCGACACCAGCGACCCGGAGACGATCGAAGAGCTCGCGCGCCACGTGGGCTCGCTCGATCGGTTGCGCGATCTGTACCTGCTCACGATGAGCGATGTGTCGACCACCAATCCGCACGCGATGACGGAGTGGAAGGCGCGCATGCTCGAGGACCTGTACGTGGCGCTGTCGCGCGTGCTGGAGGGCCGCACGCCGAACCTCACCCAGCGTGCGGAGGAGCTGCGGCGCAAGACGCGCATCGGCTTCGTGGGCGACCTCGGACAGGAGCAGCTGGAGGCGTTCGTCGATGAGATGCCCGAGCGCTATGTGCTCTCGCATCCGGTCGACGTGATCCGCGCGCATGCGCGGGCGGCGCGCGACCGCGGCACCAAGCCGGCGCACGTCTCCACGTTCCCCGGACCCACCTCGGACAGCGCCGAGATCCTGATCCTCACCGACGACCGCCCCGGCTTGCTGGCGGACATCGCCGCCGCGCTGGCCGCGAACCGGATCGAGATTACCGCGGCGCAGATCTACGAGCGCCAGCGCAAGGGCTTGCCGCGTGAGGCCGTCGATCTCTTGCACGTGCGGCCCTCGGGCCGCGCGCGTGAGCCGATCGAGTCGCAAGAGGTCGCGAAGGTGACGCGCGACATCGAGGCCGTGCTGGTGGGCAAGGTCAGCGCCACGCAGATGCTCGGCAAGCGCCAGAAGCTGCCGAGCTGGGCGCGCCGCAAGGGTCCGGACGTCAAGACGCGCGTCAACATCGACAACGACGTGTCGCCTCGCTACACGGTGGTCGACGTGTACGCCCGCGATCACGTCGGTCTGCTGTACACGATCGCCCATATTTTCCACCAGGAAGGGCTGTCGATCGCGCTCTCCAAGGTCAACACCGAGGGGCTGAAGGCGGCTGACGTGTTCTACGTGGAGACCAGCGACGGCCACAAGCTGGACCCCGAGCGCTGCGAAGCCTTGCGACGAACGCTGCATGATGCGATTGAAGCAAGCTGTGAGAGCGAACCGTAAAGTCCTCGCGTTGCTGTTCTTGGCCGCTTGCGGCGGTGCCAAGCAGAAGCCTGCCGACACGTCGGCGGATGAGCTGTTGGCGCCGGCGCCGAAGGCGAAGCCCAAGAGCTCGTCGCTGGTGCGCGAGGCCGAGCAGCTGCTGGCGAAGGGAGATGCGCAGGGTGCGCACGACAAGTTCGCCCAAGCCGTGATGGCGGACGCGAACGACGTGCGCGCGCAGCTCGGGCTCGGCCTGAGCGCCGAGGCGCTGGGTAAGCCAGACGAAGCGGAGAAGGCGTATCGCGCGGCCATCAGCGCGGACACGAGCTTCGCTGAAGCGCACAACAACCTTGCATTGCTGCTGCGCGATCGCGGCGACGACGCGGGGGCGATCGAGGAGCTCAAGGAGGCGGTGCGGCTCGACCCGAGCTTGGCGTCGGCGCAAGCGAACCTCGCGCTGGCGTACGAAGACGCGGGCCGCACGGACGAAGCGGAGGCTGCGTATGCGAAGGCAGTGCAGCTCGCGCCCAAGGATGCATTGCTGCGCGCCAACCGCGCGCTGTTCTTGATCGGCCGCGGCAACGCGGAAGGCGCGCTGGCAGATCTGCGCGCGGGCCTGGCCGCGGCGCAGGGCGACCGCGCTGCGCTGGTCGCGCTCGGCAACGGCTTTCGCCGCGCCGGCAAGCCGGACGAGGCCGTGCGTGCGTTGAACCAGGCGATCGGCGGCGGCGAGCCCACGCCCGCGCTGCTCGCAGAGCTGGCGCTCGCGCAGGTCGCGGCGAAGCAGGAAGACGACGCCAAGATCACGCTGGAGAAGGCGCTCGGCCTCGATCCCAAGTACGCCACCGCGTACTACGTGCTCGGCTCGATCGAAGCCGACCGCGACCCGAAGGCCGCCCGCAAGCACTACGAGAAGTGCATCGCGCTGGAGCCCAACGGCCCACTCGCCGCCAAGGCGAAGGCAAAGCTCGCGCAGCTCAAGAAGTAGTGCGGACCTCGATGATGCTGACGAGCGCGCTCAGCATCGTCGTCGCATTCTGCGCGGACGCCGGCAGCTGCAGCGTGAGGGCTCGCGCACTGAGGCGCTCTGCGAGCTCGTGGCAAGCGGCTCTGGCAGCGGCGCTGGAGATGCCCATGGTCTTGGCCGCGGCCACGAAGTCTTCGACGCCGAGGTGATCGTCGCGGCCGTTGAGCTTGAGTGCCATGCGGTCGCCGGCGAGCCGAGGAAACACGCGCGTGCTGACCGCGTCGTAGAGCGGCGCGAAGCGCACCGACGCGAACGTGGTGCTGCCGGGCTCGGAGCTGCGCAGCACCGCGAGGTTCTTCAGGTCGAGGGTGAGCGCGCTGGCCGAGGAGAGGTACGCCTTGGGGTACAGGTAGTGCGCGATGCGGATCGCGTACCGGAGCGGATCGGCGTCTCCGTCGGCGTCTGCGACGTAGACTCCGCGTGTTAGTTGGGTGATTTCATGGTTTTGTGCGCGGCGACTGGCGCTCTTCGCGTCGATGGTCTCGCCGACTAGGTAGAGCGCCATGGAATATCTCGCATCTCAGATGCGGGATAAACCCACCGGTCGCGGCGCCGCGCCAAGGATTATCGCGCACTTCAGATGCGTGATAAGCGGGCGGGCGCACCTCAGCGGGCATGAAGATCGCGATGACGGCGCTGATCGCGCTGTGCAGTGTGGGTACGGCGCGCGCACAGCAGGGGGACGGCACCAACGTCGCGATCGCGGCCCACGTGTTCAAGCCGGACAAGGTCCCCGCCACGCCGGAGCGCATCGCGGCGATCAAGGCGCCCGCTGGCTTCAGCGTGCAGCCGTTCGCGACGGGGCTCAAGAACGCGCGCGTGCTCGCGGTCGCGCCGGACGGGACCGTGTACCTGAGCCGGCGCGATCAGGGCGACGTGTTGATGCTGCGCGACGCGGACGGCGACGGGCGTGCCGACGGCGAGCC
>DASUME010000644.1:0-5880 GCA_036277895.1 Polyangiales bacterium | reverse complement strand
CAGCCCGGTCTGCGTGCAGCGCGCGGACACGAAGGCGAGCTCGAAGCGCGCGAAGCGTGCGTCGGCACCGGTGCACAGCTCGTTCAGGTCCTCGGCAGCTAGCTCGCCGAGCTTCGTGGACGCATCGCCGTCGTCGTCGCCGCACGCGACGAGCGCCGCGAGCCAGATCGCTCTGCGCATCGTTCCCCCCCCCGAGCGTGAAGCCCGCACGGAGATTGTCGCCAACAGCGGGCCTCCCGACAATACGGAAGGCGAGTGCTTACAGCGTCTGCAGGAAGGTGATGATGTCGCGCTTCTGCTCGGGCGTGAACATCTCCACGCCGTTCTTCAGGAACACGCCCTCGTCATGGCCCTGGTTGCCGAGGCCCACGCGCGTGCTGTCGTAGAGCGACTCCGGATCCTTCAGCCACGCCTCCGGGACCTTCTCGCCGCTCGGATAGCCGTTGCAGTCGCGGTCGAAGTCGCGCGCCGCGTCGTCCTGCTCGCCGCCGTAGTACGTCACCGGGCGCTCCGTGGCGCGCGTCAGCACGGCGCACAGGGAAGGTGCCGAGTTGTTGTGGAAGTAGGGGAAGCGCGCCCAGATACCGACCAGCGGTGGCGGCACGTAGCCCTGCTGCACCTCGATCACGGTGCCGCTCTTCTTCGAGATCGCGAGGTCGTTCAGCTGCAGCAGGGACTCCATGCCCTGGTTGCGCAGGGTGTCCGTGCCCACGTCGAATACCGGCGTGTCTTCGTGGTAGCGCACCTCGACCGTGGCCAGGCGATCGGGCAGCGGCAGCGAGGCCGCGTGCGGCAGCTCCCAGCCCTTCTGGTACGTGCCGTGGCAGGTCGCGCAGGTGCCGTCGAACAGCAGCTTGCCGCGCTTGGCGGCCTCCAGGTCGAGCGACTCGGGCGCGAAGAACTCGGTGAAGCGCACCGGCTCGGCCGCGAACACCGCCGCCGTCAGCTCGTCGACGACCTTCTGGTTGGCGTCGAGCCACGCCTCCAGCTCGTGCAGATCGGTGCCGCGACCGATCTCGTTCCAGAGCAGGTTCGTGTAGACCGGGTTGCCGGACACGACCGAGCCGTCGAGCAGCCAGCGGTTCTTGTACTTGAGCACCCACCAGTTGCCGGGCTTGCTGTCCGACGGATGGGTGTCGAGGCGATCCGGGCGCGGATTGCTGCGCACGTTGGGGTCGCGCGTGGCGTACGGATCCTTCGCGCGCTTGGCCAGCGAGATCGCGACCTGCGTCAGCGACGTGTCCAGGCCGCGCAACAGCGGCGTCTTGATGTTCACGTAGCTGAGTGCGTCTTGCAGGCGCTCGAGGATGCGCTGCTCGCCGTCCGTCATCTCGGGGTAGATCCCGCGCAGGAACCAGATCGGCAGGTCCTTCAGCAACAGGCGCGCCTTGTCGATGCCCGTGTTGGCGCGCGAGGCGCGGTTCTGCAGGCCGAGCACGCTGCGGCCGAAGAGCTTGGACGCGTGGCAGCCGGCGCAGCTGTAGGTGAGCTTCTCGCCGTCCTCGCTCATCACGCGCGAGGAGCCCATCAGGAAGTCCGGCTTGGTGCCTCCGGGATACGGCACGCTCTGCGCGCCCTTGCCGTCGCAGTCGGGATAGGGCGAGAGGCCGAGCCAGCTCTCGAAGTCGGCGAGGTCCTTGTAGACCGCGAGCGGGTTGCCGCTCGAGCGGAGCTGCGACCACAGATCCGTCTTGTCGTCCGCCGTGAACACGACGTCCATCAGCTTCTTCGGCAGCCACGAGCCGGTGACCGAGACCGGATAGTCCACCGTGTGCAGCCGGCCGCTGCGCACGTACGAGAGGTACGCGTCCCGCTCCAAGCCGTAGCGGTTCGCGCGCCCGGTGATCGGCACCTTGGCTTGCTTGGTCCAGTCCGGCGCGCCGCCCGCGGGCTCACTCAGCGACAGCAGCGGCGTGTCGCCACAGGCGCCAGGTGTGGGCAGCCGCCAGCTGCTCTGGGGCTGCGGTGCGGAGTCGCCAGAGCTGATCACGTGCGCATCGATCGCGGCGTCGCGGGTTGCGCCGGCGTCCAGTGGGCCCACGTCGAGCTCGGGCGTGGGGGATGGCTCCGCGCTGTCATCGCCGCAGCCCGCGAGCAACGCGAAGCAGGCGATCAAGACTCGGTAGGAGGTACGGCGCATCGAGAAGTCCCCCGCGTGGCGCTGGAGGGCAAGGTAAGAAGTCGAGCAGGGCCAGCGACCTCCAGTTGACACGTACCCCGGGGGCTCCTGCAACAGATTTTGCACGGCTTTTGCGCGCGTGCGCACAGCGCATGCGGCGCCGCCTGCCCGACGTGTGTGCGGCTGTTGCGCGCCTAACCCCAGGCGCTCAGCGGGCGCCCTCAAAGTGTGCGTACGCGGCGAACGAGCCAGCGCTCGCCTTTGCGCACCAGGTCGTAGATCACGGTCTGTTCGTAGGCCGAGTCACCCATTCGCGTGGTCACGGTGGCGCGCTCGCCGTCGACGGTGACCGCCTGCTGGAGCAGCTCCTGCTTGCTGCTGTCGAACACGCCCAGCGCGCCGCGCACGGCCTCGGCCAGCTCGTTGCGATCCGTGAACTCTTGCGCGTCCGCACCCTGCACCAGCCGGACCGGCACCGCGGCCGGGTCCACGAAGCCGAGCGTGCCGTCGAGGCGGTCGCTCAGCGCGCCGTCCGTGGCCACCTCGACGAAGCCCTCCAGCTGCTCGCGCTCGCTGTTCACGAGCGCATCTGCAGCCACGGCCACGCCACTCACGCTCAGCACTCCAATCAGCAGGCTCGTCCAAAAGCGTCGCATTCTGCCGAGAAACCACTGCAGTGGGCGTGCCAGCAAGAAAACCTGCGTGATCTCGGGCGAGCGATCGTGAGCTAGTTCCGGGGCGCTGACATTTTGACAGTCTGCCATCGCGCCCTGCCGCGGCGCGATGACAGGGTGTCAGGGCAGCTCGAGCGTCGCGCGCATGATCTCGAGCGGGGCCGGCAGGTGCGTCCAGAGCTCGAACGAGAGTGCACCCTGGTGCAGCAACATGCCCAGGCCATCGACCGTGCGCAGGCCCCGCTCGCGGGCGCGCGCCAGCACGGTGGTCTCGCGCGGTCGGTAGACCAGATCGACCACCGTGGCCTGCGTCGGCAGCAGCTCGATCGCGAGCGACGCGGCGAAGCCCGCGGCATCCGGCGAGCTGGCGAGCGTGGCGCTGGTGGACTGCACGAGCAGCGTGGTCTCGCGCAGCTCGCGCGTCAGCGACTCGCGCGACATGTCCGCGGCCGACAGCACGCACGGTGCGCAGGTGGCGGTCAGATCTTGCACCAGCTGCTGCGCTTGCTCGAGCCGGCGCGCCGCGATCACCACGCGTGAAGCGCCGCGCCGCGCGAGCCCGACCACGCTCGCGCGCGCCGCGCCGCCCGCACCGAGCACGAGCACACGCGCACCCGACAGCTCCACGCCCGCATCATCGAGCGAACGCGCGAGCCCGGGCGCGTCGGTGTTGTGGCCGACCAGCTTGTCGACCTCGCGCACGATCGTGTTCACCGCGCCGATCGCGCGCGCCTCGGGCGTCACCGTGTCGAGCCACGGGATCACGGCTTCCTTGTGCGGCACGGTGACGTTCGCGCCGCGCACGCCGAGCGCCTTCAGGCCGCGCACCGCGTCCGCGACGTCGTCCGGGTGCACCGGGAAGCAGACGTACTGCGCATCGAGGCCGCGCGCGCGAAAGGCCGCGCCGTGCAGCGCAGGCGAGCGAGAGTGTTCGACGGGCCAACCGAGGATGCCGTACGTGGCGCTCATGGGAGGGGCAGTCTACTCGATCACCTTCGCGCGTACCTCGCCCTCGTGCAGCTTGATGCGCAGCTGATCGCCAGCCGTGACCTGTGCGGGCGAGAGCAGGGCGCGGCCGGTCTTCGCCGAGAGGGCGATCGCATAGCCACGAGACAGCACCGCCAGTGGCGACAGCGCATCCAGCTGCGCGATCTTTCCCAGCAGACGCTGCCGTAGCGCCCCGAGCGCATGCTCGAGGGTGTTGCGGCGGGTCAGCGTGTCGAGTCGATTGCGGCGTAAGGTCAGCCAGCGGCCCGGGCTCAGCTCCAGGCGCGTGCGCAGGCGTGCGAGATCGGCACGGCGGCGGAGCAGGCGCGTGCGCGGATCGTGCGGCGCGAGCGCCAGCCGCGGTGCATCGAGCGCGAGCTTGGCGCGGTTGAGCTTGGCGCGGATCGCACGCGCGAGGCGCAGGTCGAGCTCGTCGAGCTGCTGCGAGGCACGGCTCAGCAGCCGGCGTGGATCCCGCAGCCGCGGCTGGCTGAGCAGCTGGCGCTTCCTGGCGATGCGCGCGAGCTGTGCCCGCTCCAGCGCGCGTACGCTGGCGCTCAGCCGGCGCTCCAGATCGACCACCGCGGGCACCACCAGCTCGGCCGCGTTCGAGGGCGTGGCCGCGCGTACGTCCGCGACGTAGTCCGCGATCGTGGTGTCGATCTCGTGGCCCACGCCGGACACCACCGGCACGCGGCAGCTGGCGATCGCGCGCGCGACCTGCTCGTCGTTGAACGCCCACAGATCCTCGGCCGCGCCGCCGCCGCGCGCGACGATCACCACGTCGAGCTCCGGCACGCGCTGCACGGCGCGCAGTGCGACCACGATCGAGCGCGGCGCGTTCTCGCCCTGCACCTGGCAAGGCGCGATCACGATCCGCACCGGGCAACGCCCGCGCGCGACGCGCAGCACGTCATGCAGCGCCGCGGCGCTCTCGCTGGTGACCAGCCCGATGCAGCGCGGCAGCAGCGGCAGGGCGCGCTTCTCGCGCGTGGTCAGCCCCTCGGCGTTCAGCTTCTCAAGCAGCCTGCGGAACTGCGCGGCCAGGTCGCCTTCCCCCGCGGGCAACACCGCGCGCGCCTGGAACTGGTAGCTGCCGCGCGGCTCGTAGAGCGTGCAGCTGCCGCGCACCAGCACGCGCGCGCCGTTCTCCAGCTTGGCGCGCGTGCGGCCGGCATCGGTGCGGAACAGCACCACGCGGATCTGCGCGGCGTGCTGCTCGTCGTTGAGCGTGAAGTACACGTGGCCCGACGAGGCGCGCATCAGATCGCTGATCTCGCCGACCACCGAGATGTTCGCGAACTCGTGCTCCAGCCCCATCCGCACGGCGCGGTTGAGCGCGGCCACGGTCAGGCTCTGGTCTCGCGACGTGCGCACGCGCCGACCTATCACGCGCCGGCGTGCTCGCAATGTGATAGCTCTCCGGCGATGCAGTGGGCGGTGCTCGGCCTCGGCACGAACCTCGGCGCGCGGCGCGCGATCCTGGAGGGCGCGATCGCGCTGCTGGGCGATCGTGTGCTCGCGCGCTCCGCGCTGTACACCACGCCCCCGCTCGGTCCCCCGCAGCCAGACTACCTCAACGCTGCCGTGCGCGTGCGCTGGGACGAGCCGCTCGAGGCCCTGCTCGTGCGCGTGCAGGAGCTGGAGGCGAGCTTCGACCGCCAGCGCACCGTGCGCTGGGGCCCGCGTACGCTCGACGTCGACATCCTGTACGCGAGCTCGGGCCCGCTCCAGACGCCGTCGTTGCAGGTGCCGCACCCGGACCTGGAGCAACGAACGTTCGCGCTCGCGCCGCTGCTCGACGTGGCGCCGGAGCGGGCGGCGCTCGCAGCGCGCTTGCTGGAGCTCGGAGGCCGGCCCGCGCGGGCCCCCTGGTCCACGATCGTGCGCGAAGGTGGTTCACTGTGCGGCGAGTGGCTCCACGACCCGGATGAGCTGGTCGCCCAGTACTTCACGCTCGGCGGGCTCGGGCGAGGCGCGTCGCTGGTGCGTCCCTTCGTGGTGGCGGGCGAGCCGCTGAACGGCGATGTCCTCGCGGGCATCGTGCGCGATGCAGACGCGGCAGGCTTCGTGCCCCGCACGGGTGCCGTGCTGCGTCGC
>DASUME010000643.1:0-5415 GCA_036277895.1 Polyangiales bacterium | reverse complement strand
CCATTCACCTTCACGAGCCCGTGCTCGCGCGACAGGTCATCCAGTGCGAGGCCCGTCAGCTCCGACACGCGCAGCCCGCTCGCATACATCGTGTACAACATCGCCTTGTCGCGCAGCCCCGCGGGATCATTGTCGTCGGGTGCGTCGAGCAAGCGCAGCACCTCGGCGCGCGTGAGCACCACGGGCAGGCGCTTCTGTTTACGCGGTGCGTCGAGCAGCTCGGTCGGATCGCCGACCACGTGACGCTCCGCCAACAAGAACCGATACAGCCCACGCAGGGCTGACAAGTAGCGCGCCTGGGAGCGGCCGCCGAGCTTGCGATCGCCGAGTGTGCCCAGGAAGCTCGCCACGTGCTCGGTGCGCACGCTCGCCAACGTCTCACCGAGGTGTGACAGGTACTCGCCGAACACGCGTAGGTCATGCGCGTACGCTTCGAGCGTAGTGTGAGCGAGGCCGCGCTCGACCCGCAGGTGTTGCAGGTACTCATCCGTCAACGCGCGCACGCTCTCATCGAGCATCGATGCCACCTTGCCACGCCGCGTGCGCAACGAAAAAAAGCCGGCATTGCAGAGGCGAAAACGCGCACTGCCGTGTTATGGTCGATCCATGCTCGCCGCGGAGCATCTGCACACAGACGTCTTGCTCGTCGTGTTGCTTACGACCGCACTCGCGGTCGCTGCACTGCGAGCCGTCGCCTACTTCCTTCAGCACGCGCGTGCAGCGCAAGATCGATCGCTCCTGTCCAAGTCGGCGCGCGATCATGCAGAAGCGGGAATGCACGCCGCGACGACACCCGTAGCAGAGCGAGACCAGTACGAGCACAGCGAAACGTCTCTCTAGCCGTCAGCAGTTCGGCGGCGGGTCCACATCAGCGAGGTCAGCATGGCGCGTTTGATCGGATATATGGCGAATCGGTCCGACCGACTGCGCGACGCGCTCCATCAAGAGCGGCAGGCGATCGCCGGCTTGCCGGTCGATCAGCGCGGCGCGTGGGGCATTGGCTTCTATCAAGGTGACGAGGTGCTGCACAAGAAGCAGCCCGCGCCCGATGGTGAGCCGATCGACTGGAGTGTGATCGCGAGCAAGATCCAGACGGACTGCGCGGTCGCCCACCTCAGGCAGGCTACCGTCGGCGGCTTCAGTGTCGACAACACCCATCCCTTCCGCTTCCGTCACTGGCTGTTCGCACACGTGGGCACGGTGCTGAGCTTCGAGGAGATCAAAGACCAGCTGCGCGAAGGTCTGCCGGACTTCCTGCGCCGCAACATTCGCGGCAACTCGGACAGCGAGCTGTTCTTCCACCTCATCCTCGCGGGCCTGCACACGCAGAACCAGCTCGAGGGCGAGCCCAGCGACGACGCGATCGTCGGCTCGGTGAGCGCGGCCGTGAAGCGCATCGACGAGCTCTCGGGCGCGTCCACGAGCACGCTCAACATGATCCTGTCGAACGGGCGCGGCATGTTCGCGCTCCGCCGCGGCTCGGCCTTCGGCTACCGCGAGCACGAGGGCCTCGAAGATCCCGCCGAGCCGCGTGAGGAGCGCGTCTCGGTTCGCCCCGGCTCGCCGCAGCTCCACTACACGATGTTGGTCTCCGGCGGCGCCGGCGTACCCAACGGCTACGAAGCGCTCGCCGACGCCAGCCTGCTCTCGCTCACCCGCGAGCAGAAGCTGAAGACGTACCCGCTAGCGCCCTGACTTCTCGCTGAGCTGACCGAGCAGCTGGCGAGCTTCCATGAGCACGGTGCCGTGCGGATTCTTGGCGATCAGCTTCTTCAGCTGCGCCTTGGCGCCATCGACATCGCCGAGCTCGTCGAGGATGCGCGCGAGCAGCAGGGCCGCCGGCGGATGGATCTCCTTGTCGACGTTCTGCTCCAGCACGCGCTCCGCTTCCAGCTTGGCCTGGGCGTACTTGCCGAGCTGACGCTGCGTCTCGGCCAGCTGAAAGCGTGCCTTGGCCGTGTGCACCGCGCTGTCGTCCATGCGGATCGCGGTCTCGAAGCGATCGGCCGCGTCGCTCAGCCGTCCGCCGCGCTGCAGCTCGACGCCGGCCTGGTATGCCTCGGCGCTCAGCTCGGAGTGGAAGCGCGCGACGATCTCCCGGAACAGCTCGCCCTCGGCCGGCGACAGCGTGTCCTTGTCGAGCTCCCGAAAGCGCTCCACCGCCTCGGTGCGGCGCTGGCTGTGCACGAGCTCCAGGAACTGCATCGCCTTCTGCTCGGCCTGCACGCGCTTCTCCGCACGCTGCACCTCTTGTTCGAGCGCGGCCTTGAGGCGCTTCACTTCTTGCTGCGAGTTTTCCTTCTCCAGCTCCAGCTCGCGCACGCTGGCATCGAGCAACAGCCGAAAGCCGAACAGGCAGGCGAGCCCGAGCAACGCAAACGAGGCCACCGAGTTCCACCAGGCGCGACGCTCGTGAGCGGCTTGCCGCTTGGCGATCGTCTTGATGTCCGCACCCAGGGTATTCGCGATGTTGTTGGTCTTGATCACCAGCCCCCGCGACTCGATGATCTCCTTCTTGATCTCGCGAATTTCTTGCTCGACCTCGCCCATTCATTTTCACGGTACGGCCACGCGATGGCCGCGGGCAAGAACTTGACCCCCGTGCCGCCGAGACTAAGAACCCGAGTTCAGCCATGCCGTCGCGCGCCGCCACGCTCTGTTGCCTCGCTTTGGCCAGCCTCGCGCTCGGCTGCATGCAGGCCGCACAGACTTATGCTCTGCGCTCCAGCTCCCCGGACGTGACCGGCCAGGTCTCGATCGAGCGCATCGAGGGTGGCCAGAAGCTCGTGGTTTTGCAGCTGGAACAGCTGCCTCCCCCGGAGCGCCTCGCGCCCGGCTTGCGCGAGTACGTGGTGTGGCTTCAGGATCCGCGCGGGGCAGCGGTCAAGGTGGGCACGCTCGACTACGATCGCGCCCACCAGTCGGGTAACCTACTGGCCACCACGGACTTGCCGGCATTCACGGTCCGGGTGACTGGCGAGCGCGACGCCAACACCAGCCAGCCCAGCGGCGTGCTGCTGGCCGAACGCAACGTGCTCACCAACTGACCCGCGCGACACGAAGATACAAGGAACAGCAGCGATGTTAGACACCTCGGAAATCCGTAAGGGCCTCAAAGTTCAGTTCGACGGCGTGCCCTTCGAAGTCGTCTACTTCCAGTTCGTCAAGCCCGGCAAGGGCCAGGCGTTCACACGCACCAAGCTGCGCAACATGATGACGGGCAACGTGATCGAGCGCACCTTCAAGAGCGGTGAGAAGCTCGAGAAGGCCGACATGGAAGAGCGCGAGATGCAGTACCTCTACCCGGAGGATGGGTTCTACGTGTTCATGGACGTGAAGACCTACGATCAGATGCGTCTCACCGGCGACCAGCTCGGCGAGAACAAGTACTACCTCAGCGACGGCCTGATGTGTGACGTGCTGCTGTTCAACGAGAAGCCGATCGGCGTCACGCCGCCGACCTTCGTCGAGTTCGAGATCGTCGAGACCGAGCCCGGCTTCAAGGGCGACACCTCGGGCGGCACCACCAAGCCGGCCAAGACCATCACCGGCCTGCAGATCCAGGTGCCGCTGTTCATCAACCAGGGTGAGATGGTGCGCATCGACACGCGCACCGGCGAGTACTCCGAGCGCGTCAAGAAGTAAGGCGAGAGGCGCTCCGGGGACGCTAGAGTGCGCCATCATGCTGCCGGACCGGACCCCGATCGCTGCCCTCGCCGAACATCCAGAGACCACGCCCGTGTGCGTGGCCGGGCGCATCGTCGCGCAGTGGGACGACGCGGCGCTGCTGCGCGACGAGTCCGGCGTGGTGCGCCTGCTCGTGACCGCGCCGATCGCGCTCAATGCACTCGCGTTCGCGCGCGGGCAGTGGAACGGCAAGGCCGTCGAGGTCACCGAGTTCGAGCTGCTGCGCCCGGCGCCCGGCGAGGTGCGCGAGCTGACCGAGCTCGCCAAGCAAGACAACCAGAAGCAGCGCCGGCTGTTCGCGCGCGCGCGCATCGCGAGCGTGGTGCGCGACTGGTTCGACGAGCGCGGCTTCCTCGAAGTGGAGACCCCGCTGGTGGTTCCGAGCCCGGGCCTCGACGTGCACCTCGACGCGCTCAGCGTGCAGACGCGTGCGGGCGAGCGCTTCCTGATCACGAGCCCCGAGTACCAGATGAAGCGCCTGCTCGCGGGCGGCCTCGAGCACATCTACCAGTTCGCGAAGTGCTTCCGGAACGACGAGCTCGGCGAGCGGCACCAACCCGAGTTCACGATGCTCGAGTGGTACCGCGCGTACAGCGGCGTGGAAGCCATGATGCGCGACACCGAGGAGCTCGTGTGCGAGGTCGCGTACGCGCTCCACGGCAAGCCCTTCCTCGAGACCGCAAAGGGTAAGGTCGACGTCGAGCCGCCGTGGCCGCGCATCACCGTGCGCGAGGCGTTTGCGCGCTTCGCGCAGGTCGACGTGAAGGAGATCGATGACGCCACCTTCTACCAGCTGCTGGTCGACAAGGTGGAGCCGGCACTCGCCGAGCTCGGGGCGCTGTTCCTCACCGAGTACCCCGCGCGCATGGCGTCGCTCGCGCGCAAGAAGCCGGACGACGACAGCGTGGCCGAGCGCTTCGAGGCGTACGTGAGCGGCGTCGAGCTGTGCAACGGCTTCGGGGAGCTCACCGACCCGGACGAACAACGCGCGCGGCTGCTCGCCGATCAAGAGGAGCGCACGAAGCTCGGCAAGCCGGTGTATCCGATCGACGAGCGCTTCCTGACCGCGCTGGTCGAGGGCATCCCACCCAGCGGCGGCAATGCGCTCGGCTTCGACCGGCTGCTGATGTTGGCGCTCGGCGCGCACAGCATCGAAGACGTGATCGCGCTCCCCGCGTCACGAATCTGAGCGTCTCGGGCTATTCAGATAGTCTCATGTCCCGTCTGGACATGGTCACCTTGCTTGCACTGCAGGCAGGCTAGCCGCAGGTGGGTGCGCGATGAGCATACGTGCGTGTTGTGCTGTTGGCGTACGGGCGACGGCCGTCTTGGCCTTGCTGGCGACGGGCTGCGGTGTACGCCGCTCGCCGCTCGGCGACGGCGGCGATCCCGCGACGGCCGACCAGGATGGCGGCGACGAGCTCGCTCCGGGCGACCGAGATGGCGGTGGAGACGGCGGCTTCGCGGGGCTCGACGGCGGGGGCGACAAGTCGCTCACGCCGAGCTGCGGGCAGTACCGCATCCCGGTCACGGATCAGGCGCCAGACGTGCTGGTGGTGCTCGACAAGTCCGGCAGCATGCGTGAGAGCGGGCACGATCGCTGGGGCCCCTCGGTAGCGGCGGTCGACGGCGTGGTGCACTCGCTGCCGGAGGTCCACTTCGGTCTGCTGACCTTCCCCGGCGACTGCGCGTCGCTGCCGCCCGATCAACAGGTCGCTTGCACGGCGC
>DASUME010000642.1:0-6857 GCA_036277895.1 Polyangiales bacterium | reverse complement strand
TACCTCCTTGGCGAAGCACTGATAGCGCCAGCTCTCGCCCTGATCGTCGCTGATGAACTGATGGTAGCCACCGCGCAGGTCCATGGGCTTCAGGCGCAGGACCGAGTTGTGCACGAACAAGCGCTCCGTGCGCGGGTCCATGTACATGTACGGCTGCTCGCGGTTGGTACTGCGGCCGTCTGGCAACCGCAACGGCAGCAGCTGCCAACTTTGCCCTTGATCGCGAGAGCGCAGCACGCCGTTGCCCTCGGCGCTGAAGCCGGGTGCCATGAACAGCGTGCCATCACGCGTGATCGCGAGCGACGTCTCCGCCGAGCCGAAGCCGGTCTCGCTCATGCTGGTGGTCACGCGCTCGACCAGCGGCGCAGGCACCGAGCCGGCGCGCGTGGCTCGGTAGCTTCCGACCGCTGCGCGGCGTGAGTCGACGTGGGCATCCGACACGATTGCAGCTTCCATGATTGTCACGACTGCAGCCGATATCACGGACGCAGAGCCGAAACCATCGGCCTGGGAGCCCCATGACGGGTTGAGTCAGCAGTTGTCCTCAGCCATCAATTGTAGGACCTGACCAGCAAGACTAGCGTCCGACGATGCGTTCTTGGATAGGTCTTCTCTTTGCTGGCTTCGCCGCGTCTGCGTGCGGTGACGACGGCGCCTCTGCTCCTGCTCCGATCGAGGGCTGTGTCGACGCCGCCGAGGTGCTCGTGGGCCGCGGCGCCGCGTGCCGCAGCACGGTGGGTACGGGCGCCCTCGACCCGGTGTTGATCACCACACGGAACGATGGCTTGCTGCTCTCGCCAGGGCAGGGCGCGATGCTCTATCGGAGCAGCGACCTCGGCGGCAGCTGGCAGCCGCTCGATCCGACCGGCAGCGGCGCGGACAAAGGTGCGCGCTTGCATCCTTACTTGCACCGCGACCCCGCGAGCGGACGCACCTACTTCAACTACTTCAACTTCGGCCGTGGTGCGCCGGGCTGCGACGCGAGCTCGGGCACCAACCTGTGGTTCAGCGATGACGACGGGGCGACCTGGAAGGGGCGCTCTGTGGGCTGCGGCAGCCACGACTGGGCGAAGGTGATCACGGGCCCAGCCCCCACGCCTGCGCTCGGGTCCGCACTGCAGAGCTCGGGCGCCAAGAGTGTGGTCTATCTGTGCGCGACCGGGCCGACGCTGATCATCGGGCCCGATCACATGTGCTACCGCTCGACCGACGGCGGCGACAGCTTCGTCGCCACCGCGACGCCAGCGGCGAACAGCGTCGATAGCCCGGTGGCGCTGGTCCCGATCGCATTCCCGCAGGCGGGCGTCGTCGCGTCAGACGGCATCATCTACAAGTCGCACGCGGCGGTCGACGGGCAGCTGGCCCTGAAGATCAGCCGCGACGGCGGCGACAGCTGGGAGAAGAAGCTAGTGGCCGAGGCGCAGCTCGCGGGCGGGTACACCAACTTCCTGAGCAGCAACCTCGCGATCGACAGCGAGGACACGTTGTACCTGGTCTGGGTGGATGACCGAGACGTGCTTCCCTACCTGAGTATCAGTCGAGACCGAGGCGTGACCTGGAGCGCGCGCACGAAGTTGTCTGCAGACGAGGTCAAGCACGGTGCGTACCCGAACGTCGCGGTGTTCGCCCCGGGCCACATCGCCGTGGCGTACTACGGCAGCCCGAGCGCGGACGGTACCGGTGATGGCTACTCCGGGCCCGACGGCAGGCCGTACCACGCCTACCTGAGTGTCTCGAAGCAGACCACGGGTGCACCGTCGTTCGTCACCGCGCGCATCAACGCCGAAGATGCTCCGGTGGTCGCGAGCTGGAGCTTCGCCACCAGCGAGTACCTCGGGCCGCCCGTGCTGACGTCCGACGGCACGGTCTGGGCTGCGTTCGTGAACACCGACAGCGTGCTGATCGGGCGGCTCGAGCTCTAGTGGACTCAGGACACTAGCGTCGAGATGCTCCCTGGGAGGGAGTGGTTCGTCGAGCGCAGCGCTCGAGCGGGTCTTGTTGACGAGCGTTCAATAGTTATTGACGTAAAGTCAACAGAGGGCTATCCCCGATCCGACTGCGTTGGCGAACCGCCCCCTGCGCTTTGATGCGCTCGGCTTGCCGCGCTTCGTGAGGGGATGATCATGACCAGCCAGAAGCCTGTCCGCATCGGCTTGGCCGAGAACGGCGGCGGGGCCCTCGGCGACGAAGAGGCCGCGATGTGTATCCACATCCTCGAGCGGCCGAGCAAGACGTAAGACACGGAGAAAGACGATGACTCAGCTTCGCGGTAAGGTAGTGGCGGTAACGGGTGCGGCCTCGGGCATCGGGCGCGCGTTGGCGGTGCGGTTGGCTGCGCGAGGCGCGAAGCTCGCGCTCTCGGACATCGATGAGGTGGGGCTGCGCGAGACCCTCGAGCTGCTCGGCGTCACGGCCACCAGCCACGTGGTCGACGTGCGCGATCAGGCCGCGGTGAAGCGCTATGCGGCCGAGGTCGAGGCGCAGCACGGCGGCTGCGACGTGATCATCAACAACGCCGGCCTGGCCGTGCGCGCGACGGTCGCCGACATCAGCTACGAGCAGTTCAAGCTGGTGATGGACGTGAACTTCTACGGTGTCGTGCACGGCAGTAAGGAGTTCTTGCCGCTGCTCTCGCGCCGCCCGAGCGGTCACATCGTGAACATCGCCAGCATCAACGCGATGGTGCCCTTCGCCAAGAACGGACCGTACAACGCCTCCAAGTACGCCGTGCTCGGGTTCACCGAGACGCTGATGCAGGAGCTGCGCGGCTCGAACGTGCACGTCACGTGCGTTCACCCGGGGGGCATCCGCACCAACATCGCGCGCGCGTCGAACGGCTTCAGCAAGCAGGAGAGCGAGTTCTTCGAGCGCATCGCGATCACCAGCGCCGAGCAGGCCGCGGACACCATCATCGAAGGCATCGAGCACGACCGTCAGCGCGTGTACGTCGGCCTCGACTCCAAGCTGATGGCGGCCGCCAAGCGTGTGGTCCCGAACTGGACCGTGCGGCTGGTCGGCGCCGCGTCGAGCGACCTGTCGAAGTCGCGCACGGTCGAGCGGCTGTCTGCGTTCGCGCGTCGCTGACTACTGCGAGCTGGTCATCGCGCTGCGGATCAGCTTGCGCAGCGCGGGCACGGCGCGGCGAGGGCTCTCGCAGCGTAGGTAGGCAGACTCTCCGTACAGACGGCTGAGCGTCGCGTCGTCCTGGTCGCTGCCGACGTTGAGGCAGACGCAGGCGATGCCGCGCTTGCTGGCCTCCGCGAGCGCCTTGGCGGTGTCCGCCTCCGCGTAGCCGTGCTCGTAGCCATCGTCGTACGCGAAGCCATCGGAGAGCACGAGCAAGAGCCGGTGCGAGTGCTGCGTCTCCTTGCCGAGCAGGTGCGACGCGTGGCGCACCGCGGCGCCGAGCCGCGACAGGCCGCCCGGCTGCAGCGCGTCGAGGCGCCGCTCGGTGCGCGTGCCGAAGGGCTCGGAGAAGCCCTTCACGCGCAGGCAGTGCACGTGATGGCGGCCGCGCGAGTGGTAGCCGTAGAGCGCCACGCGATCGCCGAGTGCGTGGGCGCTGCGCACGAGCTCGCGCGCGAGCTCACGCTGCTGCCCGAAGATGCTCTCGCCGGCCTCGTTCTTGTCGGCGGTGCTCTGCGAGATGTCGAGCAAGACCAACAAGGTCAGATCGCGCTTGGTGCGGCGCGAGGCGGAGTAGAGCCGCGCGTCGGCCTGGCGATCGGGATCGGTCGCGAAGCGGACCACGCGGTCGAGGTCCAGCTCTTCCCCGTCGAGCTGTCCACGGTGACGTTGAAACTCGACGCCCACGCGCGCCAGCTGGGCCCGCAGTGCGCGCTTGGGGATGCGCGAACGTTCGCGCGCCACGCCGTGCTCCGGGGGTTCCGGGGCGAACTCCAGCACGTCGCACCAGGCGGGGCGATAGCGCTGCACGGTGTCGTGCCACTCGGGGTACTGGAAGCCGCGCGGCGCGTCGGGCGCGAGCAAGCGGGAGCGCTGCGCGAGCTGCTCGCTGCTCTGCGTCGCGGGGCCCGTGGTGGTCGCCTCTCCGCCGAGGGCCTGCGCGCCGCCGCCCCCCGCGTCGTCGCCTTCGCCTGCGCCGGGCGAGCGCCCGAAGCCCATCAGCTTGAGGAACAGGTCGCCGACCGGTCCGCCGCCGAGCGGGCTGGTGAAGAGGGTAAGCAGCTTCTTGGTGGACGGGTCGTGATCGAGCTCGTCGTCATCGTCGTGCTGGGCGAGCGTGCCGTGGGAGGTCTTGGGCGGCGCGGCCTGCTTGCCGCGCAGGCGCGCCCAGGTGAGGCGCGCGCCGCGCACGGTGCCGAAGTAGGCCGGCAGCTCGACCACGGGATGCTTGCTGTCGAGCGCGCGGCGCAGCGACTGCTCGGCGCTGCCGGAGACCACGGACTGCGCGTGCACCCGAAGCGCGCTCTCGATCGTGTGGGGCAGGCGCTCTCCCAGTCCAGCGAGCGCGCGTTGCAGCTCGAGCGCCAGGAAGCGCCTGGCGGCGCGCGGACGTCCGATCAGCTTGGACAACGAGGGTGTGTGCAGGCTGTGCGCCGCCACGAGCAGCGCATGTGCGGCCACCACGAGGCGACGCGGCTCGGCGCTGCGTGGCAATCGCAGGCTGGCGCCGTCGCACGACGCGAGCTTGTCGCCGAAGGAGACCGTCAGCGGCACACCCGCGATCGCGGACGCCACGAACGACAGCCGCTGCTCTTCCTCGCGGTCTTCCATGCTCAGGTCAGGTAGGTGTCGATCAGCTCCACCAGACCACGCCGCACCTCTTCGTCGTCCGAGAGCGGGGAGGCGATGGCGGCGACCGCGGAGTCTCGTCCGCTCATGCCGCCGCGATGCAGCTTGCCGGCAGAGACCAGGGCGCGCGTGGAGGCGGCTTCACTCAGGCCCTCGTCGTCGAGGCGACGGATCGCGCCCGCGAGCCGGATCAGCTGCTCGGCGTAGCTGCGATCGATGGCGTAGAGGGAAGTGAGCACCTCCAGCTCGACGTGCGCGGGTGGGAACGCGAAGTCGATCGCGATCATACGCTGACGTGTGGACGCCTTGAGGTCCTTCATCAGCGACTGGTAGCCAGGGTTGTACGACAGCACGAGCATGAACGACGCGGGCGCGCGCAGGCTCTCGCCCAGGCGCTCGATGTGCAGCTCGCGGCGGTGATCCATCAGCGGGTGCAGCACCACGATGGTGTCCGCGCGCGCCTCGACCACCTCGTCGAGGTAGCAGATGGCGCCGGTACGCATGGCGCGCGTGAGCGGACCGTCGACCCACACGGTCTGGTTTCCCTGCAGCAGGTAGCGACCGACCAGGTCGGCAGCCGTGAGGTCTTCGTGGCAGGGCACCGTGATCAACGGCAGGTCGAGCCGCTCGGCCATGTGCTCGACGAAGCGGGTCTTGCCCACTCCCGTGGGGCCCTTGAGCAACACGGGCAACGCCGCAGCGTGCGCCGCGGAGAACAGCTCGACTTCGTTTTGGACCGGGACGTAGCCGACAGACTTGACCGGCACGTGCAGACGCTGAGGAGCAGACATCAGTTGCGACCTGTGAACGGGGGGAGGGGACCCGAGCTCTTCAGAGGGATGGCGACGTCCGGTCCAGGGCACTCGTAGTCCGTGCCCTTGCCGCACACGCCGTTCAGGAAGTAGCTCGGCACGTCCTTGGGGAAGGCGTCGAGCTGCAGGTTCAGGAAGATGAACAGCACGGTATAGGTGCTGACCACGATGTTGACGAAGCCGCTGACCGCCAGCACGCGCAAGAGCTCGTTGCCGCGCTTGCGCTTGAGGTTCTCCAGGCCGCGCTCGACGAGCATGTTGCCCTTGTCGTCGCGAAAGTAGAGCAGCGAGCCGGTGGCCGCCGCGCAGCCGCCGCCGAGCAGCGACTCGTAGAGCGGAAATTGGTGCAGCTCTCCGTCGAAGATCGAGAGCGAGTGGATGACACCGAGGTACGAGTAGACGCCCGTGAGCACCATGGTGCCCTCCGCGAGCATGTCCGTGACGAACATGGAGACCAGGGCCACGCCGATCAGACCGAGCGTGTTGATGCTGGGCACCAGGCGCTTGGCGAGCCGCATCCAGCCGAGGCAGATCAGCGCGCTGATCGGCACGAAGAACGCGTAGGCGCCGGCGCCGAACAGCAGCGGCTCGGGCATCTTGGAGCCGTTCGGCGACAGCCAACCCGGGACCAGCTCACACCATGAGCCGAAGTTCACCCAGTACGAGCTGTACGAGAAGCTCGGCCGGACGTAGTTGATCAGCGGGTCCTGCCAGTAGACGCTGGCCCACCCCAGCATGATCAAGCCGTACGCGGGCAGGCGCCCGTCACGCCGGGCCTGCCACGCGATCCAGGCCCAGCCGCCGAGCATGAACAGCGGCACCGTCGACTGGAACAGCCACATCACATACTGCTGGAACTGCGGCTGCGGCGTGTCGCCGATCGGCGCCGGCGTGAAGTGCTCGGAGCCGATCCAGCGCGCGAAGATGTACACCTGCAGCACGATGAAGAACGCGCCGACGGCGGCCCAGTAGTGGATCGCCGTGGACTTCCCGAGCACGGCGCTGGTGGAGCCGATGCGGTCCGCGCTGCGAGCCCCGGTGACTGACGACATCGACATGACACGCCTCGACTCTCCGCCATCGGGCGGCATGGGTGGGTACCGCGTTCAATATCGGAAACGGAGCTGGAAGGGCAAGGACACCGCGCGCCATTGCGGAGACGCGTTGCGCCATACACGCGCTGTCTTCAGCCGTTCGCGGAGGCCGAGGTCTGCACGGACACGTGTGCGAAGCGGCGCTCCAGCTCGCGCGACCAGGCGAGGTCGTGGTGTCCGCGCTCGCTGCGAGCTC
>DASUME010000641.1:0-2908 GCA_036277895.1 Polyangiales bacterium | reverse complement strand
GTGGCCGCAGAACCTGAGCTACGCGCTCGCGCCGCACACGGTCTACTCGCTGCACGCGGACACATTGCGTGAGCTGAGCCGCGGTCGCACCAGCTTGCACCTGAGCGAGCACGTCGCCGAGCGCACGTTCCTGCGCGACGGCACCGGGCCGTTCGCCGACTACCTCGCGTCGCGCGGCGTGCCTCCTCAGTTCGTGCCCCCGGGTGTGTCGCCGATCGACTACGCGCTCGAGCTCGGGCTGTTGCAGCCGGAGCTGCTCGCCGTGCACCTGTGCGCCACCACGCGCGAGGAGCTGCAGCGCTTCGCCGCCAGCGGCGCGCAGGCGGTGCTCTGTCCGCGCTCGAACCTGTTCATCGAGCTCAAGCTGCCCCCGCTGTTCGACATCCTCGAAGCAGGCCTGAAACCTGGCCTCGGTACGGACTCGCTGGCCTCCAACACCACGCTCGACGTGCTGGCAGAGGCCGCGGCGCTGAGTGACCGCTTTGCGCAGGTCGACAAGGGCCTGTTGCTCAGCATGGCCACCTGGTACGGGGCCACGGCGCTCGGGCTGTCGCACCAGGTCGGCGCGCTGAAGCCCGGGCTCACGCCTGGCCTGCTCGCGTTCGATCTGGCCCGACCGATCGAGGACCCTTTGCGCTATCTTCTGCGAGCGCCCCCGCCGGCGCGTCGCGTGTTGGTTCGCCCAGCCACGACTCTGGTCGACGCGCGCGCTCCCGCGCGCGAGCTTTGTGAGGAACCATGAGTGCGAGTACGATCGAGCGCGTCGGATCGCTGGTTCGCTTCAGCCACACCATCTTCGCGCTGCCGTTCGCGCTGGCGGCGGTGGTGCTCGCGCTGCCGTACGGCGAGTTCACCTGGTACAAGCTCGGGTTGATCGTGCTCGCGATCGCGGCTGGCCGCACCGCGGCGATGGCGTTCAACCGGCTGATCGACCGCGACATCGACGCCGCCAATCCGCGCACCAAGGATCGCGAGCTCCCACGCGGTGCGCTGAGCGTCGGCTTCGTTCGCTTGCTGGTGATCGGCTCGTGCGCCGCGTTCGTGGTGTGCGCCGCGTTGTTGGGGCGGCTGCCGCTGTATCTGTCGCCGGTCGCGCTGGCGCTCGCGCTCGGCTACTCGTACGTGAAGCGCTTCTCCTCGCTCTGTCACCTCGTGCTCGGTGCGGCGATCGCGTTCGCGCCCGGCGGCGCCTGGATCGCGCTCGGCGCGCCGGTCACGCTCGCGCCCTGGCTGCTGGTGCTCGGCGTGGCCACCTGGGTGGGCGGCTTCGACGTGCTGTATTCGCTGCAGGACGAGGGCTTCGACCGCAACGCGGGTCTGTACTCGATCCCCTCGCGCTTCGGCACCGTGGGTGCGCTCTGGATCAGCGGCGCGCTGCACGTGCTCACGGTCGCGAGTCTGGTCGGCGTGGGGCTCTCGCTCGGGCGCGGCATCGCGTACTACGCCGGCTGCCTCGCGATCGCGGTCATCCTCGCCTACGAGCACACGCTCGTGAAGCCGAACGACCTGAGCAAGCTCGACAAGGCGTTCTTCGATCTCAACGGCTACGTCAGCGTCGCCTTCTTCCTCTGCACGCTCGCGGATCACTGGCTTTGAGAGGCCGGCGCCTCGGCGACGAGACTGCGCGTGCGGCCGAGCGCCGTGCCGCAGTCGGCGACCGAGCGCGCTTGCGCGAACGCGGCGTCGTCGCCACGCCGCTCACGATCGCGCGCTATGGCGTCGCGCGCGTGGACGCGTTGCTACGCGAGCTGGGCGTCAGCCTCGCCAGCGAGCGGGTGGTGGTGATCGACCCGGCGGTCGGCACGGGCGTGTGGCTGGCGGCGTTGCTGGAGCACACCCGTGAAGCGGGCTGCAAGGCGCAGCTGATCGGGCTCGATAGCGATCCGCACGTGGTCGATCAGGCGCGCCTGTTGCTCGATCCGGAGGCGCATGCGCAAGGCGCGCCGCTGCAGCTGCGCTGCGTCAACACGCTGGAGCTCGCGGACCCGTTCCCGGATCGCAGCCGCGTGCGCGTGATCCTCGGCAACCCCCCGTGGGCTGCGCGCTCGCTCAGCCGCGGCGGCGCGCTCAGCGATGCCTGGCTGGCCGAGTTTCGGCGTGAGCCCGACGGCACGCCGCTGGAGGAGCGCCGCATCGGCGTGCTCTCGGACGACTACGTGCGCTTCTTCCGCTGGGCGCTGGAGCACGCGCGCGAGGCCGAGTCGGGTGCCGTGGTCTGCCTCGCCAGCAACGCCTCCTACCTCGACGGGCCCGTGCACCGCGGCATGCGCGCGGCGCTACTGCGTGCCTTCTCCCGCGTCGAGGTGCTCGACCTCGGCGGCAACTCGCTGCTCTCGCGCATGAGCGCGCGCGACGACAACCTGTTCGGCGTGCGCGTGGGTGCGGCGTTGACCTGGGCCGTGCGGCCACCGAAGCCGAGCGCACGCCCGCTGGCACAGGTGGTGTTCGGCAACCTGCGTGGCTCGCTGGCCGAGAAGCTCAAGGCGCTGGAGACCGGCCAGCCCGCGTTCGCCAGCTACGACGTCGGCGCACCGTGGTTTCGCTTTCGTCCGGCGCCGTCGGCCGCGCTGCCGGCGGGGTTCACGCTGCACGAGGCGTTTCCGTTCCACCGCGAAGGCGTGCAGACCAACCGCGACGCGATCGCGCTCGGCCGCACGCGCGAGGAGCTGGAGGAG
Source organism: Polyangiales bacterium (assembly GCA_036277895.1). GTDB lineage: Bacteria > Myxococcota_A > Polyangia > Polyangiales > DASUME01 > DASUME01. Next base: position 233 of record DASUME010000641.1, on the reverse strand, counting down.
CGCGCGCACGCGATCGTGCGTGGAGAGCTCGAGCTCCCGGCGCAGCGCCACTTCGATCCGGAGCGCGCGCGGCGCAGCCTGGCGGCGGCGTTCGAGCGCGTGGGCACGCTGCCGCTGCTGCCGCTCGCCTACCGCCCGCTCGACGATCGGTTCTTGCTCGCGCTGTCGCCGCTCTGCCATCGCCCGCGGCCCGAGCTCACGCGCGCGATGAACTACGCGCCCTCCAGCCTGCT
>DASUME010000640.1:0-2754 GCA_036277895.1 Polyangiales bacterium | reverse complement strand
GCAGCAGGAGATCGAGCGCCGCCTCCACCTCGAGCCGGCCCTCACGCTGCAGCCGTTGCGCCAGCGTCTCGCCGTCCAGCAGCTCCATCACCAGGTACGGCACGCCGCTGTCCACGCCCATATCGTTGACGTCGACCACGTTGGGATGGCGCACGCGCGCCGCGCACTCGCCTTCGCGCAGGAAGCGGGCGCACGCCTCGCGATCACTGCGCAGCGAAGGCCGCAGCAGCTTGATCGCTACTCGCTTTCGTAGACCGGTGTGCAGCGCGACGTAGACATCACTCATGCCCCCCGAGCCAAGGTACGAGACAAGCTCGTACCGCCCGAGTCGTCGCGATGCCGGGCTCAGCATCGTCGCCATGGAACTTCCCCCAACAAGACTCGGAGAACGTACCAGCTCGCGATCGGAATTCAGGTTTATTTTGCGCGTTTGCGATCGCTTTTCCTCGCTCCGTGTAGGCGTGCAACTACGCGTTTACGTGAATGATACTTAGCGTGGGGCTGAACCCGACAGACAGCCTGTCTCGCGAAAAGCAGGCTTGCGGAGCGCGCGTGAAAACGAGCGCATGCGGAGTACATTCGAGCGATGCGAACGTTGGTGATCGGTGCGGGCGGCGTGGGCGGATACCTGGCGGCACAGCTGGCGAAGGCAGGATTGGATGTCACTCTCGTGGCGCGCGGCGCGCACGGAAAAGCCATCCGCGAGCAAGGACTGCGCATCGCGCACGAACGCGGCGAAGAGCGCGTGCAGCTTGCACAGCTGCTGGAGAGGGCCGAAGACGCGCGCGATCGCTACGACCTGATCGTGCTGGCGGTGAAGTGGCCCGAGCTGGAGACAGCCTGTGATGCGCTGCCAAATCTGATCGCGCCAAGTGGTGTCGTCGTGCCGCTACTCAATGGGCTCACCTCGGAAGACGTGGTGATGACGTACGTCGGCGCGCAGCGAACGATCGCGGCTGTGGTCTACATGTCAGCCGGCTTGCGCGAGCCCGGCTGCATCTACGTCAACGGCGCCGTACGTGTGGGCCTGGCCGAGTACCGCCCCGGGCAAGCCGAGGACATCGCGCGCATCGCGGCGCTGCTCGAGCGCGCCCAGGTAGCGGTGGTGAAGAACGACGACGACCGCGCGATGCTCTGGCAGAAGATGATCTGGAACGCGCCCTTCAACGGCCTGTGCGCGCTGTCCGAGCGCAGCGCCGGCTACTGCGTCGAGCACATGGAGCCGTTGGTGCGCCGCGCCATGCGCGAGGTGATCGCGGTCGCCGCCGCCGAGGGCGTCACGCTCGCCGAGCAGCTGGTCGACGGCATGGTCGAGGTCACGCGCTCGACCTTTCCGCTCACCGAGCCCTCCATGCTGCAAGACGTACGCAAGGGCAGACCGACCGAGGTCGAGATCTTGCAGGCGGAGGTCGTGCGCCGGGCCGAGAGGCTCGGAGTCGATACCCCCGTGTTGAGCACGATCGCCGCAGTCCTGGGCGCGCGGCCCAGGCAAGGCTGAGAATTACACGAGTCTCTCTAGCCGCCGGGGCTCGCGCTATACACTTGAACGCCGATGCCGCACGACACGCCGAGCCGCAGGCCTCCGCAACCGTTCGAGTCCGCGCAGGATTCCACGCTGGAGCTGACCAACCAGCCGAGCGACGCGTTCCTGTTCGAGGTGGCCTGGGAAGTGTGCAACCAGGTCGGTGGCATCTACCAGGTGCTGCGCTCCAAGGCGCCCCTGATGACCGAGCGCTGGCGGGACCAGTACTGCCTGATCGGCCCGTACATCGAGGGCAAGGCGCAGCTGGAGTTCGAGCCCGCGCCGGCCCCGGGCTGGCTGGGCAGGGTGGTCGACACGCTGCAGGGTGAGGGCATCAACGTGCGCTACGGGCGCTGGCTGATACCCGCCAAGCCGCGCGTGATGCTGGTCGACTTCACCCTTCCCCCTGCCGAGCTGGCGCGCGCCAAGTACAAGCTCTGGGAGGAGCACGGCATCGAGTCGCCCGCGAGCGACCTCGTGATCGAGCGCGCGATCGGCTTCGCCGCGGCGGTCCATCGCGTGCTGCAGGCGGTGCAGGCCGAGCTGACGTACTCGATGGTGCGCGCGAGCCAGACGCCGAGCCGCGTGGTCGCGCACTTCCACGAGTGGCAGGGCGGGCTCGCGATCCCGCTGGTGCGCAAGGAGAACCTGTCGATCGCGACCGTGTTCACCACGCACGCCACCACGCTCGGCCGCTACATCGCGTCCAACGAGCCTGGCTTCTACGACCGGCTGCAGTGGATCGATCACGCCGAGGCCGCGCAGCGCTACAACGTGGTCGCGCAGCACAAGATGGAGCGCGCCTGTGCCCACGGCGCGCACGTGTTCACCACCGTCTCGCAGATCACGGCGGAGGAGTGCACCACCCTGCTCGGCCGCACGCCCGAGGTGATCACGCCCAACGGGCTGAGCATCGCCCGCTACAACGTGGGCCACGACTTCCAGACCTTCCACGCCGACTTCAAGGAACGCATCCACGCGTTCACGATGGGCCACTTCTTCCCGAGCTATACGTTCGACCTCGACCGCACGCTGTACATCATGACCAGCGGCCGCTTCGAGCCCCACAACAAGGGCTTCGACCTGTGCCTGGAGACGATGGCGCGGCTGAACTTCGAGCTGAAGGCGGCGCGCAGCGATCTCACGATCGTGTTCTTCATCGTCACCTCGCGGCCCACACGCTCGATCCACCCGCTGGTGCTGGAGAAGCGCGGCGTGCTCAACGAGCTGCG
>DASUME010000639.1:0-2994 GCA_036277895.1 Polyangiales bacterium | reverse complement strand
GCTGGCGCCGCCGTCCGTGCGCCCGAACGGCGACGAGGTCGAGCTGGCGAGCGAGCCGGAGTCGGGCTCCACTTCGGGCGGCCTCGCTGGCCGGCTGTTCGTGTTCGCGATCCTGCTCGTGGGCGTGGCGGCGGCTCTCTACTTCTGGATGGATGCACGCGAGCGGCGCGCGCGGCGGCTGGCCTCACAGCACGAGGCCGAGGTGGCGGTCGTGCCCGAGCCGCCGATCTCCCGCTCCGACGTCGTGGTGCAGACCGACGTCGAAGGTGCGGAGCTGCTCGTGGATGGCCGCTCGCAGGGGACCGCGTCGTCGGACGCAGGCTGGACGCTGGAGCTGGTGCCGGGACTGCATCAGCTGCAGGCGCGCGTGGGCGGAGAGGCTGGCAGCATCAACGCGTCGTCGTCCGTCACGGTGGTGGAGGGCAAGTCCGCGTCGGTGTTCCTGTCACTGCCCGCTGGCACTTCGTTCGGTGAAGACGCGAGTGTACCGAACACCGTACAGCCCAGCGCCAAACGCGCCGAGAAGGCCGAGCACCGCCGGCACCGTCGCGAGCGCGGGACCGAGGCCGTCGACGTCTACGTGCCGCCCGATCCCGCGGCCCCGAAGGCGTCGCCGTAACGTTGGAAATTTGACGTTCGCGCGTGCACTCGATAACCACCGAGGTGCGCCGCGAGCAGAAGATCTGCTCCCCGCGCTGGGAGGGATCGATGGCTGCTGGTGCACGTATCACCGACGCGGTGGCGCACTTTCGCACGCGCGGGAACTTTCGCAGCGCGATCAAGCTGGTGCGCACGCGCACGCCCGAGCGCCTTCGCTGGCGCGCCGCGGTGGCCGGGCTGACGCTCGACGCGGGACGCCTGCGCGGCCGCGACCGCATGCACATCGAGGAGCCGCTGCGCGAGCTCGTGCTCGACATGGCCGACAACTTCTTGCAGCGCGAGATCGTGCTCGATGCGCGCCTGCACCGGGTCGACCTCGACCGGGGTGAGATCCTGCCCCGCTGGACGTTCGGCGACCTGCGCCGGCTCTCGTTCCTCGCGCAGACCGACCTCACGCTCTTGCAGCGCTACGTGTCGCTGCCGGGGAACTACGACGCGATCATCGACACCGCGGCCGTGGTGCTCGCGGGGCGCTCGTTCGCGAACGTGTTCCGCCAGCGCGCCCAGCGGCTGTGGTTGAGCGTGCCGGATCAGGACGCGCCGGGCCCGAAGCAGGAGCAGCACCGCTTCGTGCTCGTGCGCGCGGATCAGGAGGCCGAGCTTGCCCGTCGCTGGGGCGCGCTCTCCAAGACGCTCACCGTCAAGCCGGTCCGCACCGTCGTCATCCCCTAGATCGCGGCCCGGATCGCAGCCTCGAGGCGGTCGAGCGCGCGCTGGTTGGCGGCGTCGGCCTGCGCCAGGCCCGCGTCTACCTGGGCGCGCGTGTGCAAGTAGAACTTCAGCTTCGGCTCGGTGCCGCTCGGGCGCACGCAGACCCGGCTGTCGCCGAGCTCGTAGATGGTGAGCGCGTGCTGCGGCAGGTCGTGGCGGACGGTGCCGGGGCCGAGCAGGTCGGCCGGTAGCTGCGGGAGCTCGGCGCCGCGTGGCACGGTCAGCTGGCGGGTGGCGAAGCGGCCGTGCTCGCGCGCGAGTGCGTCGAGGCGGTCGCACAGGCTCTCGCCGTGCGCGTGTAGCTCGCCGGCCAGCGCGAGCAAGACCTGCAGCGCGGCGATGCCGTCCTTGTCGTCCGCGACGCGGCCGAACGCGTAGCCGATCGCCTCCTCGTAGCCGAACGAGAAGGGCTTGCCCGCACGCTCCAGCTCGCGGCCGCGCGCGGCGATCCACTTGAAGCCCGTGGGCGTACGCTCGAAGTGCGCGCCGCGCGCGCGGGCGATCAGCTCCAGCATGCCGCCGCTGACCAGCGTGGACACCACCGCGTCGCCCGCGCGCACGACGTAGTCGCCGAGCAGCGCGCCGACCTCGTCGCCGCTGAGCGCACGCAGCAGACCGCTGCGCTCGCGTACCATCACGGCGAGCCGATCCGCGTCCGGGTCGTGGGCGAACGCCAGCTCGAGCCGGTGCGCGTCCGCGAGCGCGCGCAGCTTGGCGAGCGCGACCTCGTGCTCGGGGTTGGGCACCATCAGGCCGCCGAAGTCGCGCCGCGGCTCGGCCTGCTCCTCGACCTCGATCCACTCGACGAACTGCAGCAACCGTCGCGTGACCGCGCCGCCCACGCCGCACAGCGCGCTGTACGCGAAGCGGGGTGGGGGATGCGCGACGGTCGCCAGCGAGCGCACGGTCGCGAGGTACGCGTCCACCTCGGGGCGGCCGAGCGGCAACAGGTCTCCCGCTTCCCCCACCGGGAGTTGGCTCGGCTCGAAGCTCGCGATGCGCGCGGCGATCGCCTGATCGTACGGCGGCAAGACCTGCGCACCGCGCTCCAGATACAGCTTGATGCCGTTGTCCGTGGGCGGGTTGTGGCTGGCGGTGATCATCACGCCGGCGACCGCGTCGTGGTGACGGGTGGCGAACGCGAGCACCGGCGTCGGGATCGTGGTCTCGAACGCGCGCACCAGGAAGCCGTGTGCGCGCGCCACACGGATCACCTCGCGCGCGAACACGTCGCTGTCCGTGCGGCCGTCGTGGCCGACGCAGATCCCGCGCTGCTTGCCGTGCGCGAGCTCGCTGCAGATCGCGTGCGCCACGCCGGCGACGTTCGCGAGGTTGATGCGCTCGGGACCTTCCCCGAGCGGGGCACGGATGCCCGCGGTCCCGAACGCCAGCCGGATGCTCATCGCGTCAGGTTAGCTCAGCGCGTCGCTGTCCGGGACTTCGATGCCGGCCAGCTTGAGCAACCGCAGTGCGTTGCTGGTCTTGACCACCCCGTCGCGCAGCGTGTAGTCGAAGCGCATCTCGCCGCCCTCGAAGACGTCGGTGAAGTGCACGTTGCGCACCTTGCCGGGCAGCTCCTCTTCGAGCTCGCTCAGCGCCACATCGTGGGTGGCAACCAGGCCG
>DASUME010000638.1:0-2452 GCA_036277895.1 Polyangiales bacterium | reverse complement strand
CCGCTGGCGCGCCGCGCGCCCGAGCCGGCGGCCACGCGACTACAAGGCGGAGCTGCTCGAGGGGCCGGGCACCAGCGTGGGCTGGTTGTTGCGCTCGCCCACCATGCGCACGAAGCGGCGCGGTGCGAGCCAACGGCCGAGCGCCATCAGCCACGCATCGCGGCCGATCAGCAGGTAGTCCTTGTTGCGCTCGACGGCCTGGGCGATCGCGCGCGCGGCTTGTTCGCTGCTGGTCTTCGCGAAGCGATCGAAGTAGCTGACCTGCGCGTCCGTGAAGCCCTCGGAGTTGCGCACCAGGTTGGTTCTGATCGCACCAGGGGCCACGCAAGTGACGCGGATGTTGCTGCCGGCCAGCTCTTGCATCAGCGTCTCGGTCAGCCCGAGCACGGCGCTCTTGGCCATGTTGTAGGCGGCGTTCTGCGGCAGCGGCACGAACGAGTTCACGCTCGCGATGTTCACGATGTGCGCGAACGGGCTGACACGCAGCGCCGGCAACAGTGCCTTCACACCGTGGATGACGCCCCACAGGTTCACGTCGAGCACACGCTCCAGCTGCTCGTAGCTGAGGTGCTCGAAGCTGCAGCGCACGGCGACGCCGGCGTTGTTGATCAAGATGTCGACGCCACCGTGTAGCACCACCAGCTCGCGCGCCCACGCCTCCATGCGCGCGCGGCTGCGGACATCCACCACGTGCGTGGTGCAGCGGCAGTCTGGCGGCAACGAAGCCGCAGTCGTCTGCAGACCGCTCTCGTCCACGTCTGCCAGTGCGAGCCGCGCGCCGCGCTTCGCGAACTCTTGCGCCAGCGCGCGGCCGATGCCGGATGCCGCCCCCGTGATCACGACCACACTGCTCTTGATCTTCGTCACCGTGCGCGCAGCATGAACGATGGCGAGCGCGCAGGGGCTGCAAAAGCGTTCTCGGGCCACGAATGCGATGTCTTCGCGCGCAATTGTACAGGTTCGTGCGAACGCGAGCGTCAGCCCGACCCGAGGCGTAGCCAGATTGCGACTGCGGGCCGCGCTGGTCATGATCGCGGCGTGTCCACTCCTTACCTGATCGATATTGCGCCATTGCTCACGGAAGACGAGCGGCTCACGTGGCGCAACACCGCCGAGTTCGCCCAGACGCAGCTGCAGCCGGTGGTCGCGGAGCACTACGAGCGCGGCAGCTTCCCGCGCGAGCTGATCCCCGAGCTTGCGCGCATGGGCTTGCTCGGTGCGTCGCTCGAGGGCTACGGCTGCGCAGGGCTGAACCCTGTGGCGTACGGCCTCACCATGCTGGAGGTGGAGAAGGTCGACAGCGGCTTTCGCTCGTTCTGCTCGGTGCAGACCGCGCTCGCGATGTGGCCGATCCATGCATACGGCAGCGAGGAGCAGAAGCAGCGCTGGTTGCCCGGCATGGCGCGCGGTGAGCTGATCGGTTGCTTCGGGCTCACGGAGCCCAACTCGGGCAGCGATCCGGCCAGCATGCGCACACACGCCGTGCAGCAGCCCGGCGGCGACTTCATGATCAGCGGCCAGAAGATGTGGATCACCAACAGTCCGATCGCGGACCTGGCGGTGGTCTGGGCGAAGACGCGCGAGCAAGGGGAGAGCGAAGCCACCATTCGCGGCTTCGTGATCGAGCGCGGCATGGCGGGCTTCAGCACGCCGGAGCTGCACGGCAAGCTGAGCCTGCGCGCGTCGATCACCGGCGAGATCGTGCTCGACGAGGTGCGTGTTCCGGCCCCAAACATGCTGCCCAAGGTGCGCGGCCTGAAGGGCCCGCTGAGCTGCCTGACGCAGGCGCGCTACGGAATCGGCTGGGGTGCCCTGGGCGCGGCGATGAGCGTCTACGAGCGTGCGCTGCGCTACGCGAACGAGCGCACGCAGTTTGGAAAGCCGCTGTCCGCGTTCCAGCTCACGCAGGACAAGCTGGTGGAGATCCACAACGCGCTCGGGACGGGCTTGCTGCTCGCTTACCACTTTGGGCGCTTGAAGCAGCAGGGCCTGCTCTCGCCCGTGCAGGTCTCTTACCTGAAGCGCGACAACGTGGCCGCAGCGCTGGAGGCTGCGCGCACGGCGCGCTCGATCCTGGGCGCCAACGGCATCATGGGCGACTTCCACGTGATGCGACACATGTGCAACTTGGAGACGGTCTCCACGTATGAGGGGACACACGAGATCCACACGCTGACCATCGGGCGCGCGATCACCGGTCAGGACGCTTTCAACTAGGTCCGCTCGGCGCGGATTGCGTTGGGCTTGCGCGCTCGAGCAATGGTCATGGAAGTCAATGCTGCTGCGCTGCCGGTACTACGCAGGAGCAAGTGCTACGGCTAGTTTGGCCGGCATGAGCCGCTTACGATTTTCAGCTTTCTTTCTGATCGCGCTGGGGGCGATCGGATGCAGTAGCAAGGACAACGGAGCCACCACCGACAACGGGTCGGACTCCGATGACGTCACCGACAGC
>DASUME010000637.1:0-11048 GCA_036277895.1 Polyangiales bacterium | reverse complement strand
GGTGCAGCGCGATCTCGCCCGCATGTACAGCTACTTCCCGCGCCTGGCCGAGCGCAGCAAACAACAGGCGGGCACGCTCTCTGGAGGCGAGCAGCAGATGCTCGCGATCGCCCGCGCGCTCATGCTCGCGCCCAAGCTGTTGGTGTTGGACGAGCCGTCGTTCGGGCTGGCGCCCCTGGTGGTGCAGGAGATCTTCCGGATCATGCACGGCATCAACCGCGAGCAGAAGCTCGCCATCTTGTTGGTCGAGCAGAACGCGACCATCGCGCTCGCGTTCGCGGACCACGCCTGTGTGCTCGAGACCGGACGTGTGGTCGCGAGTGGCTCCCCCGCGGAGCTGACCAAAGACGAGTCCATTCGTCGCGCGTACCTGGGGCATTGAGTGGAGAGCTTCCTACATCAGCTGTTTGCCGGACTCGCCACCGGAGGCATCTACGCCAGCCTCGCGCTCGCGCTGGTCATGATCTACCAGGCGACGCACCTGGTGAACTTCGCGCAGGGCGAGCTGGCGATGTTCTCCACCTACGTCGCCTGGGCGTTGATCAGCGCAGGCGTGCCGTACTGGATCGCCTTCCTGATCACGCTCGCGCTGTCGTTCGCGTGCGGCATGGCGATCGAGCGCTTGGTGATCCGGCCGATGAAGCACGCACCGGTGCTGTCGGTGGTGATCGTGTTGATCGCGCTGCTGCTGATCTTCAACAGCCTCGCGGGCTTCCTGTTTGGACCGGACATTCAGTCTTTCCCGAGTCCGTTCGGTGCGCTGGAGTCCGTGCAGACGGCGTTCGTCAATGCGCACCAGCTCGGCGTCATGATCGTGACGCTGCTGGTGGTGCTCGCGCTGTTTCTGTTCTTCCGCTTCACCACGCTCGGCCTCGCGCTGCGGGCGGTGGCGGTCAACGCGCAGTCGAGTCGCCTGGTCGGCATCCGCGTCGGCAGCATGCTCGCGCTGGGCTGGGGCATGGCGGCGGCGATCGGCGCGATCGCGGGCATGATGGTGGCGCCGATCGTCTTCCTGGAGCCGAACATGATGGCCGGCGTCCAGCTGTACGCGTTCGCGGCGGCGCTGGTCGGCGGCATCGACAGCCCCGCGGGGGCGATCGTGGGGGGCTTGTTGGTCGGCGTGCTGGAGAACCTGTTGGGCGCGTACGTGATCGGAACGGAACTCAAGCTCAGCGTGGCGCTGGCGCTGATCATCGTCGTGCTCGTGGTCAGGCCCTCGGGGCTGCTGGGCAAGACCGTGGTGACGAAGGTCTAATGCAGAAGTACCTCGCTGCGCTGCTCGCGATCACGCTGGCGGTCTTGCCGTTCGCGCTGGAGGACTACTACGTCTTTCAGCTGACGTTGATCCTCGCGACCTCCATCGCGCTGCTCGGTCTGAACCTGCTGACCGGCTTCAACGGGCAGATCTCGCTCGGTCACGGCGCGTTCTTCGCGCTCGGCGCCTACACGCAGGCGATCCTGATGGACCGCCTCGGGCTCTCGTACGCGGTCGGCGTGCCGGTCGCGGGTGTGCTTTGCCTGCTGTTCGGCATGGCGTTCGGCCTGCCTGCGCTGCGGCTCGAGGGCTTGTATCTGGCGCTGGCCACGTTCGCCCTCGGCGTGAGCTTGCCACAGCTGCTCAAGTATCGGCACTTCGCTGCCTGGACCGGCGGCGTCCAGGGCATCACGTTGCAGAAGCCGGCGGCTCCGTTCGGGCTCGCGCTCAGCCCCGATCAGTGGCTCTACTTCTTCACGCTCGCCTGGGTCTTGCTGTGCTTCTTCAGCGCGCGCCGGCTGCTGCGTAGCCACGTCGGGCGGGCGATCATCGCGATCCGCGATCAGCCGATCGCCGCACTCGCCCTGGGTGTGGACGTCGCGCGCACCAAGACGTTCACGTTCGGAGCGAGCGCGCTCTACACCGGTGTGGCCGGCGCGCTGTCCGCGGTGGCGGTGCAGTTCGTGGCGCCCGACAGCTTCTCCGTGTTGCTCTCCATCGACCTGCTGGTGGGCATCGTCGTGGGCGGGATCGCCTCGCTCTCGGGCGCCGTGTTCGGAGCGGTCTTCCTGCGCGTCGTGCCCGCGCTGACGGAAGAACTCTCGAAGACCGCCACCGGCGCCATCTACGGCGTCGTGCTGATCGTATTCGTCTACGCGCTGCCGCTCGGCATCGCGGGCTTCGTCAGACGCACCACGGCGCGGCTTCGCGCCGTACGATCGGAGAGAACATGAACACGATTTCTTCCCTTGCGCTCAGCAGTCTGCTCGCATTCGGCGCGCTCGGTTGCCGCAAGTCCGAGCCCATCCCGAACCCGGGCGAAGAGCAGAAGCCGCAAGCCGCCGCGGAGAGCACGATCAAGCTCGGTCAGATCATGCCGTACAGCGGCCCGGCCTCGGCGTTCGGCACGATCGGCAAGCTGCACGCGGCCTACTTCGCGAAGGTGAACCGCGAGGGCGGCATCAACGGACGTAAGATCGAGCTGCTCAGCCTCGATGACAGCTACAGCCCGCCCAAGGCCGTCGAGCAGGTTCGCAAGCTGGTCGAGCAAGACCACGTGCTCGCGATCTTCAACCCGGTCGGCACCCCCTCCAACTCGGCGGTGCAGAAGTACCTCAACGACAAGCAGATCCCGCAGCTGTTCGTCGCCACGGGCGCCAGCAAGTGGAACGATCCGTCGCACTATCCCTGGACGATCGGCTTCAACCCGAGCTACGCGCTCGAGGGCAAGACCTACGCGCAGGAGGTGCTCAAGGCCAACCCGAAGGCCAAGATCGCCGTGCTGTTCCAGAACGACGACTTCGGCAAGGACGTGCTGGCCGGCTTCAAGGAAGGGCTCGGCGCCAAGTCCAAGCAGATCGTGGCAGAGGCTTCGTACGAGGTGAGCGACCCCACCGTGGACTCGCAGCTGGTCACGCTCAAGGGCAGCAAGGCCGACACCTTCATCGACATCGCGACGCCGAAGTTCGCCGCCCAGGCGATCCGTAAGGTTGCAGACCTGCGCTGGAAGGCGGACCACTACATCGTGCAGATCAGCTCCTCGGTCGGCGCGGTGCTCGAGCCAGCCGGTCTGGACAAGGCGGTCGGCTTGAAGACGGTCGCGTACACCAAGGATCCCGTCGATCCGCAGTGGGCGAACGACCCGGCGATGCAGGAGTGGCGCGCGTTCATGAAGGCCGAGTACCCCGAGGGCAAGCTCACCGACGGCGCGAACGTGTACGCCTACATCACCGCGCAGACGCTGGTCGAGGTCTTGAAGAAGTGCGGCAGTGACATCAGTCCGAAGAACATCATCGCCCAAGCGGCGGCGATCCAGGACTTCGCGCCGGGACAACTGCTGCCGGGCATCAAGATCAACACCTCCGCCACCGACTTCGAGCCCTTCGACAAGCTGCACCTGGCAAAGTTCGACGGCAAGACCTGGGTCGCCATCGATTGATGGCTCACCCGCAGCGGTCGGGAGCATTCATGCAGTCGAGCAACCAGCCGCGGTACGAACGCACGCGCGTGTACACACCGTAGTAGCCCGGCGCTGCGCAGCCCACGCCCCAGCTCGTGACGCCGACCAGCACGGGCAGTCCGAACACGGGCACCACCAGCGGACCGCCGCTGTCGCCGTAGCAGGTGTCACGCCCGCCTTGCAGCGTGCCGGCACAGATCATGTCGTCGGTGACGCGGAGGTTCCGGTCCTCCGGGTCGCGCACGCGCTCCTTGCAGTCTGCCAGGGGCGCGATCGGCAGGTTGACCCAGCGTAAGGTGTCCGGCCGACCATACTCATCCAGGTCGCTCTCCAGCTCGGTCAGGGATGCGTCCTGCGGCGGACCCTGCTCGACGTCGACGTCGATGTCGGCTGGCTGCGCCCGCGTGACGCCCCACCCGGAGCCAGTCGCGATCGAGCCTTCCCCGATCAATGTGTCGAAGGGCTCGGTGCCGTCGAGGCGTGCGGTGACAGCCGTCGCAGCGACGCCTTGCACCTGGAGCAGCGCGAGGTCGTTGCGCCCCGTGAGATCGTCATACTCGGGATGCACGATCACGCGCTGGACGGCGTGGTACGCCTCGGGTGCGATCGTGGAGAGCGTGCGCTCGCCGACCGAGACGCGCAGCCTGCTCGCGTCGGTGGGCTGCCAGGGCCCCTCGACCTCGGCTGGATACGAGACCACGCAGTGCGCCGCGGTGACGACCCAGCCTGCGTGTGCATCGACCAGGGTCCCACCGCAGATCTGGTAGAGCGCACCCTCGTCGATCGCGAACAGCCCCGCCTGCCAGCCGATCTGTCCAGGCTGCGCGACGTGTCCACCCACGATCGACTGATCGATGTGCGCGGGCGCGTCGCCCCGCTCGTCTGCCGCACACGCGGTGATGCACAGCATGGAGCCGACGATGAATCGCTTACGGCACTCGAGCATGCAGTTCCCTCCTGCCGAACAGGAGAGCACGGCGCGCTGCCCACGCGTAGAGCGCTCAGGGTGATCACGCGGGGTGATCGCGCGGAGTAGCGCTCAGCCCGCCGAGCCGGTGATGGCGCCCGAGACCGAGACGCTCGCCTCGAAAGAGATGCTGATCGAGGCGCTCGCGTTGATGATGCCCGCTGCGGACTCGGCGGCGCACGCGGCTGCCGAGAGTCCGATGTCGCCGACTGCCTTCGGCACATCGTCGGCGGCGCGCAGCAAGAGCTTGCCGCTGCCTACCAGGCGACCGAGCTTCGCGCGCGTGGCCAGCACCGCGCCGCCTGCGCCTTCGATGGCGCCGCGCACGCGCGCCAGGCGCTCCTGCACGTTGCTGTCGATCGAGCCGCGCACGGCGACGTGCGCCTCGCCGGGTGTGCAGCGCGCCTCGGCGTCGAGCTTGGCGTTGCACGCGGCCGCGCACTCGGCCTCGACCTTGGGTGGCCGCATCGTGCCGGTGCAGCGAGGTTCCTGGAAGGCGACGCTGCAGTCGCCGCGGCAGAGTCCGGAGCAGCTCGCCTGGCTGGAGACCCAGGTACCACTCGCGTTGCAGTCGCCGTTGCAGGTGCCGTTGCACTGGCCGACGAGCTCGCCGCCTTCGCACTGGACCTCGAGCTGACCCGGATCGACGGTGGCATCACATCGTGCGGCGCAGCTGGCATACGCGTCGACGCGGATGTCGCACTGCGGCGGCGTCGCCTGCACGTCGACGTCGAGGCGCGCGCGTACGCGCAGGTCCGTTAGCTCGGCATTTAGGGCCGTCGATGCTGCGGCGCACGCCACGCGCACATCCGGTTCGCCGGTCGGCCCCGCGAACTGCGCCTCGGGCACGCCGAGCCGGCGGCCGATGTCCTGACAAGCATCGAGCAGCACACCGTGCAGGTCCTGCGCGGCGCCCATGAACGAGACCGAGGCGCTCATGAAGGACTCGAGCTTGCGTGCAGAAGCGCTGGCCCCGAAGCCTCCGCCGCAGCGCGCCTGCAGCTGCGTGCGATCGCCCGACGCACCCGCGCCGGCAAACAAGGGAACGCAACTGACGTTGCCCAGCACTAGGGCGAGCACGAGCGTGCGCTGGTAAGTCATGGTCATCGGACGGCGCCTCCACGTGGGGACTCTCGTTATAAGGGGGGTGGCGCCGCAAAGGTAGTCGCACTCGGGCCGCGCGCGATGCAAGCGCCGCCGTGGGCGAGCGAGTAGGGCCTTTTGGCGGTGTTCTGGATGCTGGCTGGCAGGGTCACGGCCACCTCGCGCCCCCAGCCGAACAGCGACTCGTAGGTGAGGCGGGTCGTCATGTCGAACTGGTCGCAGTCCGCGTTGAAGACGGTGGGCAGGTAGCGATCCCCCCACGACCACGCGAGCCAGCCGATGCCCGCGCGCTGGGCCTCGTCGATCAGCGCGGCGTACTCGATCTCCGCACCGCAGCCGGGCGGCTCACGGTTGGCAAACTCGCCCACGATGAAGGGAGCCTGGAGTGTTCGAGCGCGCGCGAAGAGGTCGGCGTACGCGCTGCGCGGGAGCGCGTCGTAGAGGTGCGCGGACACGAGCACGTTGTGGAGCGGGTCCGCGGCGAGCAGCGCATCGCCGTGCCGCAGCACTTGCTCGTAGTCGCGCCCCACCTTGCCCGCGTCGATCACGAGCGGCACACGAATGCCCGCGCTGCGCAGGCTGGCGATGGCGCGCGTGTAGTCGCGCACGAAGGCCTCGTCGTCCGGAGCCGTGGCCTCGTTGGCGATGTTCACGATCAGGTGCTGCTCGTGACGTTCGATCAACGCGCGCGCCGCAGGCTCGGTCCACCACGCCACGATCGGCTCGAGCTGCCAGCGCCCCGTGGAGTCGTGAAGCTCGAGCATCGGCACCATGCCGCTCGCTACGGCCGCCTCGAGCGCCGGCTCCAGGGCCGTGATCGGGATGCCGTGCCCTCCGAACCAAAACAGGCGCACCACGTTGGCACCCGTCTTCGCGATCTCCGGCATCGCCTTGCCTGCGCGATCTTCGTACATGGTCGGGTGGTTGACGCCGCGCACGACGAGCTCCTCGCCGCACGGGTCGAGGAGCTTTCCTTCGCGCACGTAGTAGGTGGACCGCTTGGGCAGCGCGCTCGGTCTCGGAACCGTGCAGCCGAGGAGCAGGACGATGGCACAGCCACGAAATCTCACGCGCGCAGTGTACCCGCGTTCAGGCCGTAACGAAGTGAGGTCCTCGGGCGTATTGCCCTGGATGGAGGACCTGTGGACATCGCGATGGTACCCGGCCATGCTCGGATGAACCCGGGGAGAGCCCTACGGGAGGTGGTCGGTTCGGTGGGGCAGACCACGGACGAGCGCGAGCTCATGGCAGCGTATGTCGACGGCGATCAGGCGGCGTTCTCGCAGCTGTTCGCGGCGACGGCGCCGCGCCTGCTCTCGTTCTTTCTGCGTGCGGTCCCGGACCGGGCGCTGGCCGAAGACCTGCTGCAGCGTACGTTCGAGCGCGTGCACGCGGCCCGTCATCGCTACCAGCGTGGCGCGCCCGTGCGCCCCTGGCTGTTTACCATCGCGGCCCACGTGCGCGTGGATGAGCTGCGCCGCCGTTATCGCCTGCCGGGTGCGCTCGACGACGCGGATCTCGACGCGCTGCCGGACAGCGCCGCCGCACACGACGAGCAACCGGACCAGTCCGATCGCGATGCCCGCGTGCGCGCCGCGATCGACGCGTTGCCGGCGTCGCAGCGGGTGGTCGTGCACCTGCATCGCTTCGAGGGCATGACGTTCGGCGAGATCGGCGCCGTGCTCGGCGCCAAGGAAGGCGCGGTGCGCATCCGAGCCTTCCGCGCCTACGAGACGCTGCGCAATGCGCTTGCGCCGCTGATGGAGGGAGAGCGATGAGCCATCTCCAACCCGAACAAGCTCTGACGTTGGTGACGCTCGCCGCCGACGACCCCGAGCGCGTGCAGGCGTATCACCACGCGGAGTCTTGCCCTGATTGTGCGAGCTTGCTGCGCGAGCACGAGGTGATGCTGCAGCTGCTCGACGCGTCGTTCGAGCCGGCGCCGGTGCCGCTCGCGCTGGCGGCGCGTGTGCATGCGCGCGTCTACCCGCGGCGTTGGCCACGGCTGGTGCTGCTCTCCGTCTGGCTCACGTCGCTCGCACTCGCGCTCGGCGCCGGCCACGCGGGCGTCTTGGCCGTCGGGCCCGGCGCGCACTGTGCGCTCAGTGAAGCGTTGTTTGCAGTGGCGCCGCTCGGCGTGGGCGCCTGGCTCTCGCGCGCGGGACAGGTGCGCATCGATGCGGCGAGCTTTGCGCTGATCGCGGGGGGCGGCGGCCTGGTGGGGCAGTGGTGGCTGCGCGGTCACTGCCCGGTACACGGCGAGGCGCTGCACGCGTTCGTGTTCCACTTCTTGGTGCTGCTCGCGCTCTCGCTGCTCGGTGGCGCGCTGGGTCAGCGAATCGTCGCCGCGCGCACGTAACGAAGCTTCGCGCGCGAACGAATGCCGGCTCGACTTCACGGGGAGGTGATCGTGGGCTTCAATCGCATGAGCTTGAGCGTGCTCTGTTTGCTGGGCTGTTCGTCCGAGGATGACGACGTGGCCAGCTCGCAAACGCCACCGCAGGGCGCCAGCGCCGTCGAGGCGTGGCTGGCCGAGGGTGCCTACAAAGACTGGAGCTGCGAGCCGAGCGTGCACGAGGCGCGCTCGCCCTCGCCGCACGGCTTCAACCGCATTTGTTCGAACGACTCGCTCAGCGCGAACGCGGGCGGGAAGGGAGTATGGCCGAAGGGCGCGGCCGCTGTGAAGGAGCTGTACGCGAGCCTCGACGGCACGTCGCCGGTCGGCTACGCGGTCTACCTCAAGACCGCCGAGGACAGCGCGGCCGGCGCGAACTGGTACTGGTACGAGCGGCTCTCTCCCGCAGCCGCGGCGTCCTTCGGCTTGCCCGAGGTCGCAGCGGACGGGATGGGTAACGCCGGCAACGCGAGGTCCATCTGCGTGTCCTGCCACGTCGCGGCAGGCAGCGACGCGGCGCACACCCCGACGGTCGGCGGCCGCGATCAGGTCTACACGCCGGTGCCCTGAGCGTCGTGCGGCAGGCACAGGATCGCGCGTGCGTAGAGCAACCCCTCTCGGGGGCGTCGAGCGAGCGGATCGGGACCTCGAGCACAGCAACGCTTGTGCCGCGCCCGCGGAGCCTGCATCTCGCGCTCCTGGGCGGCTGCGCGCGGTGCGCTGCAACCGCGTGCCGCCAACCAACGGTTGTCAGCTGGTTGAACTCGAGGCCAAGGTTGTCCACGCTGCCCGGAATATGAAAGCTGGAACCGGGCTGATCGGATGGTGGCGCCGTACGCCGCTCTACCTGCGGATCGTGGGTGCGATGATCCTGGGCGTGGGCCTGGGACTCTTGCTCGGACCGCGCGCGGCGCCGCTCGCCATCCCGAGCAAGATCTTGCTGCGTATGCTCGGCGCGCTCTCCCCGGCGCTCGTGCTGCTCGCGATCGTGCAGGCGCTGGTGAACGCCAAGCTGGAGCAGGGCAAGGCCAAGCGCCTGGTCCGCTTGCTCGGTCTCAACACGCTGGTCGCGATCTGTGTGGGCCTGCTGGTCGCCAACATCATCAAGCCGGGGCGCTGGTCGGCGGGCATGAAGCCAGCCGCCAAGGCCGCCGAGCACGCCTCGGGCCAGCCCGACCTGATCGGGCAGTTCCTCGACAACGTGCCCAAGAGCTTGCTCGGGCCGCTCACCGACGACGGCAAGGTGATCGGCGTCATCTTCCTCGGCATCGCGTTCGGGCTCGCGCTGCGCAAGAGCGCGGACAAGCCGGTGCGCAGCGTGAAGGACGCGATCGACATCGGCCTCGAGGCGCTGGTGGACATCCTGCACTTCGTGATCGAGCTGGTGCCGATCGCGGTGCTGTGTCTGGTCGCGAACATCGTGGGCGTGCAGGGCTTCGCTCCGTTCGGCGCGCTCGGCGCCTTCATCCTGGCCGTGATCGCCGCGCTCGTGCTGCACAGCCTCTACTACATGGCGCGCATTCGCTTCGGCTCGTGGGTGCGGCCGATCCCGCTGATCCGCACCACCAGCGACGCACTGCTGATGGCGTTCTCCACGGGCAGCTCCACGGTCACCATGCCGCTCACCTACGAGCGCCTGACCAAGGGCGTGGGCCTGCGCGAGGAGTCCGCCAGCCTCGGCGCACTGGTGGGCGCCAACTTCAACAACGACGGCACCGCGCTCTACGAGGCGATGGCCGCGCTGTTCGTGTCGCAGCTGCTCGCGGCCCAGGGCCTCGGCAGCGAGCTCACGATCGGCCAGCAGCTGATGGTGGTGCTGACGTCCGTCGTCGCGTCGGTCGGTGCCGCGGGCATTCCCGAGGCGGGCCTGGTCACGATGACGCTGGTCTTTCACGCGGTCGATCTGCCGATCGAGTACATCGCGCTGCTCCTGCCCGTCGACTGGTTCCTCGATCGCTGTCGCACGGTGATCAACGTGCTCGGCGACATGAACGTGAGCTGCATGCTCGACGGTCAGGAGCGCGCCCCGTCCCACGAAGGCGCCTCGTGAGGCTCAATCCACGCCGCTGACGGTGCCGCCGCGGCGCTTGTCGGCGCCACCGTACTTGAGGCCCGTCGCCAGGTCGACCACCGCGGCTTGCGCCGAGAGGTTCGCGCCGTTCGCGGAGTTGCCCGCACAGGGCGGCACGCCGATGCTCGGATCGCGCAGTGCGTCGATGGCGGCGATCACGCTGCTGGAGAACGCGGGCGTGGGCGTGAACGGGATGGGCGTGAAGGGACCGGTCTCGCAGAAGACCGTTCCGCTCGCGCCCGCCGAGATGCGCGGTGCGTCGATCGCGGCCTGCACGCCCATCTTGTGATCGATCATGTTGACGATCGTCTGCACGATCGCGTTGATGATGCGCGAGCCACCGGCCGAGCCCACGGTCGCGAAGGGCTTGCCATCGGCGAGCAGCAGGGTGGGCGCCATGCTGCTGCGCGGGCGCTTGTTGGGCGCCACGTCGTTCGCACCGATGTCGCTCGGCGTGCTGCCGAGCGTGGGCGGGAAGTTGAAGTCGGTCATCTCGTTGTTGAGGATGAAGCCGAAGCCCGGCACCACGATGCCCGAGCCGAACAGCGACTCGACGGTGGTCGTGTAGCTGACGATGTTGCCGGCGGCGTCCATCACGACGTAGTGCGTGGTGTGCACGCCCTCGTGCTTGAGCTCCTTCAGAGGCAGCGTCGCGAGCAGGGGCGGCGTGCCGGGTCCGATCATCGCGGGCGTGAGCGCGCTGTCGGGCTTGAGCAGGGCGCCGCGGCCCGCCAGGTACGTCGGGCTCAGCAGGCCCGCCACCGGCACCGCGACGAAGTCCGCGTCGCCGATCCAGAAGTTTCGATCGGAGAACGCGAGCCGCTGGGCGTCGACCATGACGTTCAGCGTGCGCGGGGCGCCGAAGCCGAAGCCCGCGCTGGCATCGCCGAGCGGGAACTGCTCCAGCATCGCCAGCTGCTGCAGCACCGTGATGCCACCGCCCGACGAGGGCGGCATCGTCTGCACCGTGTAGCCACGATACGAGCCTACCAGCGGCTCGCGCACGGCGACCTCGTAGGCGGCGAGATCGGCGACCGTCATCGAGCCGGCCGCGCCGCCCGTGAGCTTGGCGCCCGC